>JBCCTP010000166.1:0-9050 GCA_039198505.1 Actinomycetota bacterium
ACGGTCTTGTCCGTCGCGATGAACTCGCGCTTGCTCGCCATGTCGACGCCGTAGGGGCACGGCGCGACCAGCGGAGGGCTCGTCACCCCGAAGTAGACCTTCTCGGCGCCCGAGGTACGGACCATCTCGACGATCCGCTTCGAGGTATTGCCACGCACGACCGAGTCATCGACGAGGAGGACGTTCTTGCCCTTGAACTCGATGTCGAGCGTGTCGCGGTTGAACCGCTTGCCCTTGCACACCTCGCACGGCACGTACACGTCGGGGAGGAAGTGCATCTCGATCTTGATCGTGCCGTCGCCGGCGCACGCCTCGCAGCGACCGCCCTTGACGTTGAACGAGAACCGCCCCGGCAGGTAGCCGCGCACCTTGGCCTCGTTGGTGGTGGCGAACAGCTTGCGGATCTTGTCGAACACGCCGGTGTAGGTGGCCGGGTTGGATCGGGGGGTGCGCCCGATCGGCGACTGATCCATGTCGATGACCTTGTCGAGGTTCTCGATGCCCTCGATCCGCTTGTGCCGACCGGGCGGGGTCTTCGACGTGTAGATCTTCTGCATCAGAACCGGCAGCAGGATGTCGCGGATGAGCGTCGACTTGCCCGAGCCCGACACACCGGTGACGCACACGAAGTTGCCGAGCGGAATGTCGACCGTGAGGTCCTGCAGGTTGTGTTCCCGAGCGCCGACGATCGTGAGCTTGTCGAAGGTCTGCGACCGGCGCAGCTCCGGCACGGGGATCGACTTCTTCCCGGACAGGTACTGACCGGTGACCGAGTTCTTGACCTTGGTGATGCCCTTGACCGGCCCGGAGTAGACCACTTCACCGCCGTGCTCGCCCGCGCCGGGGCCGATGTCGATGATCCAGTCGGACTCGCGAATGGTCTCCTCGTCGTGCTCGACCACGACGACCGTGTTCCCGAGATCGCGCAGCCGCGTGAGGGTGTCGATCAACCGCTGGTTGTCGCGCTGGTGCAGACCGATCGACGGTTCGTCGAGCACGTACAGCGTGCCGACGAGACCGGATCCGATCTGCGAGGCCAGGCGGATGCGCTGCGCCTCGCCCCCGGCGAGCGTGCCGGCCGATCGAGACATGGTGAGGTAGTCGAGGCCGACGTCGAGGAGGAAGCCGAGGCGCGCGTTGATCTCCTTCGTGACCCGCTCGGCGATGAGGCGATCACGCTCGGACAACTCGAGCGCGGCGAGGAACTTCGCCGACTCGCCGATCGACAGGTCGCAGACCTCGGCGATGTTCTTGTCGTTGATGGTGACGGCGAGCGTGGTGGGGTTGAGCCGGGCGCCGTCGCAGGTCGAGCACGGCACGAGCCGCATGTAGCCCTCGTACTGCTCGCGTGACCAGTCGCTGTCGGAGCTCTCGTGGCGCCTCTTGAGCCACGGGATCACACCCTCGTACTCGGTGGAGTACTGGCGGGACCGGCCGTAGCGGTTCTTGTACCGGACGGTGAGCTTGCCCTTGACGCCGTGGAGGATGACCCTCTTCTGCTTCGCCGTGAGTTCGCCGAACGGTGCGTCGAGGTCGATGTCGTTGACGTTCGCGACCGCCTCGAGCAGACGGTTGAAGTACTGCGTGTGTGCGGACTTCCACGGTACGATTGCACCGTCGGAGATCGACACGTCGGCGTCGGGCACGATGAGCTCGGGATCGACCTCGAACGTGGTGCCGAGACCGTCGCACGTCACGCAGGCGCCGTAGGGCGAGTTGAACGAGAAGTTCCGCGGCGCCGGCTCCTCGAAGCTGCGGTGGCACTTCGGACACGCGAGGTGCTGGGAGAACGTGAGCGACTCGGGATCTGCGTCGCGGTGGACGATCTCGATCTCGGCGACGCCGTCGGCCAGCGTGAGCGCGGTCTCGAGCGAGTCGGTGAGCCGCCGCTCGATGCCCTCCTTCAACACGAGCCGGTCGACCACGACGGCGATCTTGTGGTTCTCGTACTTGGCGAGCCGCTCGTCGCGCTTCAGGAACTCGTCGATGTCGACGACCTCGCCGTCGATCCGTGCACGCACGAACCCCTGACCGGACAGGTCTTCGAGCAAGGTGTCGTACTCGCCCTTGCGTCCGCGCACCACCGGTGCGAGCACCTGGAACCGCATCCCCTCGTCCATCTCGAGGACGCGGTCGACGATCTGCTGCGGCGTCTGGCGTTCGAGCCGTGACCCGTCGTCGGGGCAGTGCTGCACACCGATGCGGGCGTAGAGGAGACGGAGATAGTCGTAGACCTCGGTGATGGTGCCCACGGTCGACCGCGGGTTCTTCGAGGCCGACTTCTGATCGATCGAGATGGCCGGCGACAGGCCCTCGATGACGTCGACATCGGGCTTGTCCATCTGCCCGAGGAACTGGCGCGCGTAGGCGCTCAGCGACTCGACGTACCGGCGCTGACCCTCGGCGTAGATCGTGTCGAACGCCATGCTCGACTTGCCCGATCCGGACAGGCCGGTGAACACCACCAGCTTGTCGCGCGGGAACTCGACGTTGACGTTCTTGAGGTTGTGCTCCCGGGCGCCCCGTACGACGATCTGGGGCCCGGCGGACTTGGGGGGCATCGGCGTCCGACTCTAGCTGCATCGAACACCTGTTCTCCGAACCCTCCCCGAGCCCGCTCCGTAGACTCCGGCGCCGTGCCCGCGCCCGACGAGCCGACCGACGAGGCAGCGGACCAGCTGGTGGTCGAGTTCGCCGACGACGTCCGACGCGTCGACCCCGGATCGGAGCTCACGTTCGGCCGGTCGGCCGACCTCGTGATCGACTCGAACCGGTTCCTCCACCGCGTGCTCGGACGATTCCGTCACGACGGGTCGATGTGGTGGCTCGACAACGCCGGCTCCGCCATCGCCCTCCGCGTCGACGACGTCGCCGGATCGTCGTACGCCGTGGTGGCGCCGGGCACCCGCGTGCCGCTCACCTACGCCGAAGCGACCGTGTCCTTCGAGGCGGGCCGAGCCGCCTATCGAGTGACCGTCGAGCGGCCGGCGCTCCTCGCGGCTGCCGTCGCCGGAGCCGCCGAGGGCACGGTCCCGTCAGCCCTCGATGATGCCGAGGCCACGACCGCCGCCGTCGACGTTCCCCTGAACGACGACCAGACGCTGCTCTTGGCGGCGCTGGCCGAACCGTTCCTCCGCCGCGATGGAGCGACGAGCGTCGAGCTGGGCACCAACCGCCAGGTGGCGGCCCGACTCGATTGGACGATCACCAAGTTCAACCGCAAGCTCGACTGGCTCTGTCAGAAGTTCGCGGCGGCCGGCGTGGCGGGGCTGGTCGGGTCGGAGGACCTGCTGGCCCGCGACCGGCGTCAACGCCTCGTCGAACACGTCCTCCACACCGGGATCATCGGACCGGAGCACCTCGCCCGGCTCGACGATCGGGAGGCGCTCGTGCCGGACCCCGATCACCCGGGCACCGCCACCTGAACCAGCACGGGCCGGCGATCCGAGACGAACACCCCGCGGCCCGGCACCAGCCGGACCGCCGGGCGGACGGGGGACTTCACGCCCGTGGCCTGCAGGAACTCGGTGGGATCGTCGGGCTGGAGGATCAGCTGACGTCGTGATCGCCGGAGGACGCCGACGAGAGGGTTGTTGCTGAAACCGGTGAGCGCACGTGTCTCGATCGACGCGGCGATCGTCAGCTCGTCGAGACGGCCGACGCGGTCCCAGAGAGCGGCGAGACCCATGTCGTCGAACACGTCGAGGTCGTCGATCACGAGCAGATGCGACTCGGGATGTCCTGCCTCGATCTCGTCGCACAGGCGTTCGAGGACCGGAGCGATCCGGTCGGCTCGTCCGAACGCTTCGACATCGACCGTCGATCGATCGAGTGCGGACGACGCCGGACCGACGGCCCAGATGTGGTGCTTGTCGCGGAGGCCGGCGACGGCGACGTCGAGTGCCGTGCTCCGTCCGGACCGCGCTGGTCCGGCGACGAGCAGGTGCGACCAGGAGAGGTCGCAGGTCACGGAGTCGCCGGGCCGGGCGAGGTCGGCGCGGCCGAGCACGAACTCGTTCGGGCCCGACACGTGTCCTGATCCGCCGAGGTCGGCGAGTCGGACGACGTCGGGGAGCGGCGGCGGAACCAGAACGCTCGGCGCTCCGAACTCCGGCGGCCCGGACCACTCGGGATCGTGGGCGATCTGCACGACCTCGTCGCCGTTCCACCAACCGCGTCCGGGCGGCAGATCGGCCCCGGCGACGCGACGGGCGGGCAGGCCGTGATCGGCGTACCCGGCGTCGTCCGCGTGGCGGAGGACGAGACGATTCGAGATGGCGGCGGCGATCCGCGTCGGGACCGACGCCCGACGGTCGGCACCGATGGCCACGTGGATGCCGTACTGCCGCCCGTCGACGACCAACGCCTCGAACATCGCGAGCCAGGCCTCGGGGGTGGCGGCCAGGCCCATCGACGAGCCCGAGGGCCCCGTCAGCGCGGCGGTCAGGCCGGCCATGCCGTCGACGATCACCAGGATGCGGCACTCCGACTCGTCGGGTCCGGTGCGGGCGCGACGACGGCGTTCGAGTTCGTCGTGCAGCGCGGCGAGCTGACGGGTGATCGCTTCGGGGTCGTCGCCGAACGCGATGGACGACACCGCCGGCGACCCCGCGAGCGAGGCCAGGCCGCGCGAGGCGAGATCGAAGACCACGATGTCGAGGATCCGGTCGGAGCACGACGACGGGACGGATCGCGCGGCCGACAGCGCGAGCGTCTGCAGCGCGGTGGTCTTCCCCGAACCTCCCGACCCGTAGACCAGCCAGCCGCCGTGACCTTCCAGGTCGACCAGGGCAGGCCGCTGGTCCTGGTGTGCCGGATCGTCGATCATCCCGACGGCGACGACCCGTCCCGGAGCCTCCCGGCCGGGCGCCGATCGCGGATCGGCGAGAACGTCGTCGAGTCCCATCGAGTCGGGGAGCACGTCGCGCCACGGCCGGCGGGCGGGCGGCAGTTCGAGACGTCGCGCCGTGGTCGCGATCGCGTCCACGACCGCATCCAGTTGTGTGCCCGTTCTCGTGGAGCCCGGGCGGCCCCCGTGCTCGACGGTGAACCGCTCGGCCCCGGACTCGCCGCCGAGTGATCGGATCCGGACCGGACGGCGCGCCGTCACGGCAGCGTCGCCGTTGAGGGAGGCGCCGCCGAACGAGCTCTGGAATGCGATCAGCTGGCGCGGCCCGAGCCGGACGTACCCGCGCCCTCGCAGCGGCGTCGGGATGTCGGCGGCGTCGGGTGCGTCGATGACCGACGCTGACTCCGCGTTGCTCAGCGTGCGCAAGGCGATCCGGATGTTGGTGTTGGCCAGGATGTTCTCGTTGATCGATCCCGACGGCCGCTGGGTCGCGAGGACGAGGTGGACACCGAGGCTGCGACCGCGCTGGGCGATGTCGACGATGCCGGCCACGAAGTCGGGGATCTCCTTGACGAGGGTCGCGAACTCGTCGACGACGATCACCAGCGATGCGGGTGCTTCGTGGGGGGCGATCGCCAGCATCTCCTCGAGGTCCTTGGCTCGACCCTCGAGCAGACGCATGCGTCGGTCGACCTCCGCTCGGAGCGACACGAGGGCCCGGTGCGCGAGGTCGGCCGACAGGTTCGTCACGTACCCGACGGTGTGCGGGAGTCGGCCGAAGACGTTGGACGACGCGCCGCCCTTGTAGTCGACGAAGAGGAAGTGAAGACGCTGCGGCGAGTGGCGAGCCGCCAGCGACGCCACCATCGCCTGGACGAGCTCGCTCTTGCCGGCGCCCGAGGTCCCCCCGATCAGCGCGTGCGGACCGTCGGCGACCAGGTCGATCGAGACCGGTCCGTCGACACCGAGCCCGATCGGGAACGACAGGTCGAGCGAGCGTCGGGGCGAGTCGGAGTCCGGACACCAGCGCTCGGCCAGGCGGTCGGGGTCGGTGGCATCGGCACCGAGGACGTCGAGGAGGGGCGCGACCCGCGGGATGGCGGTGGTCGGCGACGAGGTCGAGGCATCGCGCACGGGTGCCAGCGTTCGAGCGATCGACGTGGCGGTCGACGCTGCGAGGACCTCGACGTCGACGTGCTGGGTCGGGGCAGTGCCGTCGGTCGTCCAGAGTTCTCCTTCGACGGCCGCACCCGGAGCGTGCCGGACCGCCAGAACCGAGGTCGCTTGGCGCGGGACGCCCGACCGGTCGTCGGCGCACCAGATGACGTCGATCCCGGCGTCCGGCCCGATGTCGAGCAGGCGAGCCGTGTCGGCGGCGTCGAGCCCGAGTCGTTCGTCGAGGACCGCCACGATCCGAGGGAACCGCACGTCGCGTCCGCGATCCTCGGCGATCGCGACGAGTCGTCGAACCAGGTCGTCGCCGGCGCTCCGGTCGGTCACCAGGTGTGACCCGGCCAGCGGGGAGGTGACCGACCGAGTGTGAGGGAGCCAGCCGCACCAACCGAGCGACCGCATGGGATGGGTCGCCGCGACGATCACCAGATCGTCGGGACTGTGCAGACACGCCGACTGGACCACGAGCGAGGCCGCCACCCCGTCGACGAGATCCGGCGACCCGTGCACGCCCAGCACGGCGTGCTCGACGAGCGGAACCGTCACCGGGACACCGCGGAGACGCTCGGTACCGGCCAGTGCGTCGCTGGCAGCGCGCTGCAACTCGTCGGCGCCCTGGTCGGGAACCGCCGGACGCAGACGAGGCGTCGACGAACCGGTTCCGAGGCGCAGGCGGAGGAAGTCAGGCGCGCTCCGGCCGCGCTCCCAGAGTTCGGGCGACCGGTCGCGGGCGCGGCGCCCGAGGAGAGCGAGGTCGGGAGCGGCATCGTGGCGCGTTCGACGTTCCACCTCGAGCAGGCGATCGATCTCCTCACGCCAGTCCGCGACCTCGGCGAGGAACCGCTCGGACTCCTGCTCGAATCGCCGGCGTCCCGACCGACGGTCCTCGACGGTGTTGGCGACCATGACGAGCGGCGTCAGCGCCGTCAGCACGAGGAAGTGCGGCTGCCGCGAGAAGGCGAAGAAGGCCAGCCCGGCGAGGAGCGGGGCGAGCGCCGACAGCACCTGGAAGCGCCGGACTTCGCGTTCGGTGGGGATCGCGGGGAGCGCAGGAGGGTCCGGGTCGACGAGCACCGCCGGCCGGTACGGGGTGCGGTGGAAGTCGATACGACCCCATCCGGTCGCGGCGGCCCGGGGCTGGGTCACTGCGATCGGCCGCACCATCAGCGAACTCCCGCCGATCGTGACGACATCACGCGGCTCGACCGGCGTGGCGACGTCGAGTCGGCGGTCGTTGATCGTCGGTGGGTTCGACGCATCGAGAACCGGCGCGACCTCGACGGCGCCGTGCGCGTGCACCTCGATGCCGAGGTGGAGGCGCGACACGGTCGGATCGCCCAGTGCGACGTCGCACTCACGGCCACGACCGACGGTGTGCCGACCCGGCGCGAGCACGAAGCTGCGACCCGCACAGGGTCCGGACACGACGTCGAGCGCGACCGAGCCGACGACCGGCGAACCCGAGTGGACGCGCGATCGACCGGCGGCGCCGGAATCGGCCGGCAGGACGACGAGTTCGTCCCCCGACAGCAGCCCCGAGTCGGCGATGGTGGTGTCGGGCGGGAGCCGACGAGCCGTGCGAACGACCATCAGGCGATCCGGAGCGACCTCACCGCCGACCAGATCGGCGACGAGCTGCTGCCCGTCGACCTCGGCGACGAACTCGTCGATCCGGTCGTCCTCGTGGCGAAGACTCAGGAGGAGTTCCACGCCGCCGAACGTACGGATCGGGGTCTCCCGGGTCACCGGGGATGACTCCCCGGTCGGTCCGACGGGCCGGTCAGAGCATCCGGACGAGAGCGAACGCGACCAGTGCGACCACCGACGCCGCGATCGCCCCGTCGACCCACACGACCGATCGAATCGGCCACGGTGCGCTGGGCGCGACACCGTCGACACGTCGACCGGGGCATCGAGGTCGGGCGGCTCCGGCGAGGACCGTCCGGAGCCGGAGACCGTGCCGCGGAGCAGCGTCGCCTCGGGGTCGACGGACGGGGCCTTCCGGCGGGAGCCGGTCTCGACCACGTCGGACGGATGCACGACGTCGGCGGCGACCTGCCGGCCGTCCTCGGTCCGCAACGGAAGCGCCGTCGGCTCGATGCCGAGTTCGTGCTGCACGTCGCGCAGGCTGCGAGCGAACTCCTCGGCCGACTCGGGACGCGCCACCGGGTCCTTCGCCATGCCGGAACGAAGGAGGTCGTCGAGCGCCGCCGGCACGTCGGCACGGCCCGTCGACGGCGGATCGTCCTCCAGGATCCGCCGCATGACCGATTGGGTTCCACTCGCCGTGAACGGAGCATGTCCTGCGACGAGATGGAACAGGGTGGCCGACAACGAGTACACGTCGGACAGGAAGTCACCGGTTCCGTCGTCGACCACCTCGGGCGCTGCGTAGGCGACCGAGAGTCCGGATCCGGCCGTGATGCTGCGCTCGTCGTCGATCGTCGAGATGCCGAAGTCGCCGAGAGCCGGCTCACCGAAGTCGGACAGGAAGATGTTGTGCGGCTTGATGTCGCGGTGCACCACGCCCATGTCGTGAGCGGCCTGCAACGCACCGCCGACCTTCACCCCCACGGCGAGCAGCTCACTCAGGGCGAGTGCACCCGACTCGTGGAGCCGCTCCCGGTAGTTGCCGTGGTACAGCTCCATCACGAGGCACGCCCGACCATCGAGCGTCGTCGCGTCGCTGTACACCGTGACGATGTGGGGGTGCCGCGACAGGACTCCCATCGCCCGGCACTCCCGCTCGAACACACGACGATCACGGTCGTTCGACAGGTCGGCGTGCAGCACCTTGATGGCGACGGGCCGATCCATGCGGATCTGCCGCGCCCGGTACACGGTGGACGATGCGCCGCTGCCGATCTTGACGAAGTCGTCGAACCCGTCGACCAGGGTCGACGTCTGCTCGGTCACCGCGTCACGGTAGTGAACCGCCATCGCACGACGCGCTCGGACGCGACGATCCCGGACCCAGTCGTCTCAGACGTCGGCCGCCACGACCACGGAGAGCTGATCGGCGATGTAG
>JBCCTP010000167.1:0-9035 GCA_039198505.1 Actinomycetota bacterium
CGATGAAGTCCTTCTCGTCGACGCGCACCGTCCAACCCAATCCGGCCGCGAACGGGTCGTAGATCGGGCGGTACTCGGTGGCCCAGGCTCCCCACCCCTTCTCGAGTCGCATCGAGTCGAGCGCCCGACCGCCGAACGGTCGGATGCCGTGCGGTTCACCCGCCGCCATCACCGCATCGAGCAGCGTCTGGAGGTACCCCGCCGAGCACCAGATCTCGTAGCCGAGGTCGCCGGTGAAGCTCACCCGTCCGAGCACGGCCGGCACCGACCCGACCCACGTCTCGCGCACGTCGAGGAACCTCAGTGCCTGGCTCGACACGTCGAGGTCGACCAGCTCGGCAAGTGTTTCGCGAGCTCGCGGTCCGGCGATCGACAGGCCGCACAACTCGGTGCCACACACCCGCAGGTGCACCGAACCGTCTCCGGTCACCGCATCGACCCCGGCGCACGCCATCTCCTGACGGAACCACCGCTCGTGGTACCGCTGGGCGGGGCCGGACCCGAACACCATGAACCGCTCGTCGCCGAGACCGTCGACCAGGCACGCCACGGTGAAGTCGCCGATGAGCTTCCCCTGACGGTTGAGCATCGGCGACAGCGCGAGCCGCCCGGGACCCGGGATCCGATTCGGTAGCAGCCGGTCGAGCCACGCCCGAGCACCACGACCGGTGACCTCGTACTTCGCGTATCCGGTCGTCTCGAAAACGCCGACGCCCGACCGCACCGCGGCGACCTCGTCGGCCACCACGTCGAAGGCGTTCGACCTCCGGAACGTGACGTCCTCGGTCGGTTCGGAACCGTGCCGTTGGAACCACAGCGGCACCTCGAGCCCGTACGACGCGCCCCACACGGCGTTGTGTTCGACCCAGCGGTGATGGATCGGCGAACGGATGTGGTCGCGCGCGGCCGGGAGCTCCTCGTTCGGGAAGGTGATCGAGAAGCGACGCCCGTAGTTCTCGCGCACCTTGGCGTTCGTGTAGCGAGGTGTCGCCCACTCACCGAACCGGGTGTGATCCATGCCCCACACGTCGAACCCCGGATCACCCTCGGTGATCCAGTTCGCCATCGACAGACCCACTCCGCCGCCCTGGCTGAGTCCCGCCATCACGCCGCACGCGAGCCAGTGACCGTGCTGGCCCGGCACCGGACCGATGAGCGGGTTGCCGTCCGGAGCGAACGTAAACGGTCCGTTGATCGTCTGCTTGATGCCGACCTCGTTGAAGATCGGGAAGTGGTCGAACGCGACGCTGAGGTTGTCGGCGATCCGTTCGAGGTCGGGTGTGAGCAACTGCGCCTCGAAGTCCCACGGCGTCGTCTGGGTCGACCACGGCACCCCGTTGCGCTCGTACGTTCCGAGCAGCAAGCTCTCACCCTCCTCGCGCATGTAGATCTCGCCGCCGAAGTCGACCACGTGGAAGCCGCGCATCGACGACGTCTCGCGCCACTCGACGAGCTCGGGGATCGGCTCGGTCAGCAGGTACATGTGCTCCATCGCGAGCACCGGGATCTCGATGCCCGCCATCCGCCCGACCTCACGCGCCCACAACCCGCCGGCGTTCACGAAGTGCTCGCACTCGATCACACCGAGGTCGGTGTCGGTCCGGGTGTCGTGCACGTGGAGATGCCAACCGCCGTCGGGCGCCCGACTGATGTCGTGGACCCACGTGAACCGCTTGATCTCGGCGCCGCGCTGCTTCGCCGCCTCGGCGTACGCATGGGTGACACCCGACGGATCGACGTGACCCTCGTGCTCGTCGTACATCGCACCGACGAAGCTGCTCGGATCGAGGAACGGAACCAGCTCGGCCGCTTCCTGGGCCGAGATCAGCTCGGTCTCCATGCCGAGGTAGCGGCCCTGAGCGTGAGCCATGCGGAGGTAGTCCATCCGCTCGGGTGTGTCGGCGAGCTGGATCCCACCGGTCATGTGGATCCCGCAGTCGCGACCCGACTCGGCTTGGATCTTCTCGTACAGCTCGACGGTGTACCGCTGCAACGCCGCGACGTTCGGGTCGCCGTTCAGCGTGTGCATGCCGCCAGCGGCGTGCCAGGTCGAGCCGTGGGTGAGCTCGCGTCGCTCGACCATCATCACGTCGGTCCAGCCGGCGAGCGTGAGGTGATAGAGGACGGACGCCCCCACGACTCCGCCGCCGATCACGACGACCTGTGCTCGCTCTGTCATCTCACTCCGTCGGGATCTCGGGGGTCGGGGTTCGGGGTTCGGGGATCGAGGGTCGGTTGCGACGCCGCTCAGTAGTCGGTCGCGACGCCGCCCTCGGCGACGCGACGATCGACGAACTCACGCAGCTCCGCCCGGATGGCGTCGTCGAGGGACGGTGGCTCGTAGTCGGCCAAAAGTGCCCGAGCCACCGTGTTGGCCCGGCCGTCGGCCCACGGCGACCCGGCCTCGGTCCACGACTCCCAGTTCCGCCAGTCGCTCACCAGCGGTGAGTAGAACTCGGTCTCGTACCGGGCCTGGGTGTGCGCTTCACCGAAGAAGTGGCCGGCCGGTCCGACGCCGGCGATGGCGTCGACGGCGAGCGAGTCGTCGGTGATCTCGAGCGGCGCGAGGAACGCCGACACCATGTTGAGCAGGTCGGCGTCGACGACCATCTTCTCGTAGCTGGCGTGGAGGCCGCCCTCCATCCAGCCGGCGCCGTGCATCACGAAATCGGCACCGCCCATGATCGCTCCCCACAGCGCCCACATGGTCTCGTAGCCGGCCTGCGCGTCGACCGCGTTCGACGCGCTCACGGCCGACGAGCGGTACGGCACGCCGTACCGGCGCGCCAGCTGACCGCCGACCAGGCACGCCTTCGCGTACTCGGGGGTGCCGAACGCCGGGGACCCCGACCGCATGTCGACGTTCGAGGTGAACCCGCCGTAGATCACCGGCGAGCCGGCGCGGACGACCTGGGTGACCGTGATGCCGGCGAGCGCCTCGGCGTTCTGCTGCACGAGCGCGCCGGCGAGGGTGATGGGCGCCATGGCCCCGGCGAGCGTGAACGGCGTGATGATCACGACCTGATTTCGGCTCGACATCTCGACGACGCCGGCGAGCATCGGCGCGTCGTAGCGCAGCGGTGACGACGCGTTGATGATGGTGGAGATGCTCGGCTGCCGGTCGAGGTCGTCGTCGCTGAGGCCGCGAGCGATGCGCACCATCTCGATGCCGTCGAGGTTCCGCTGCGCCCCGAGCGAGTACACGTGGAACGAACGGTCGGTGAGCGTGTGCGCGTCGTACGCCGCTTCGAGGTGGCGGATCGATGCGTGAACGTCGACCGGCTCGACCGGATATCCCGCGAACGTGTGGACCGCGGGGAGCATGTGGCCGAGCCGGAGGAAGTCCTGGTAGCCGGCTCGGTCCCCGGTGCGGCGCTGGCCGTCGAGGCCGACGTAGTTGGGTGCGCTCGCCACCGACGAGAACGTGACCGGCCCGCCGCCGATCTGGAGGTCACGCTCGGGTGACCGACCGTGCAACGTGAAGCTCGCGGGCGCGAGCGCGACGAACTGCTCGACCATCTCCGGGTCGAAACGGACCCGTTCGCCGTCGACCGTGGCGCCGGCATCGGCCAACCGTCGGCGAACGCCCTCGTGCAGCATGTCGATGCCGACGTCGCGCAACACGCGCAACGACGCGTCGTGGATCTGCTCGACCTGCTCGGGCGACACGATCGACGTGGGCGCGAACGGGCGGATCGGCTGCGAGAACGGCGTCCGGGAGCGAGCGGAACGGCTGCGATCACGCCGACCCGTGCGGGTGGCCGAACGCCGCCGGCGCGGGCCGTCGCTCATCGGGCGACACGGTAGTTCGCCCACGCCCCTCCCTCGGACAGATCGCGGACGTCGCCGTCAGCGCTGCACGAGCCGAGGCGGTGCCTCGCTCGACGCGGTGCCGAACTCGAGGCGGCGAGCGGCCGGACCGTCGACCTCGACGACCAATTCGACGGTGCCGTCGGTGCCGATGTCGGTGGAGTCGACGGGCACTCGCACCACGTCGCCGGGGGAGAACCGACCGGCGGCGCTGCCGAGTGCGCCGGCCTCGGCCTCTTCGTGCGGCGGGTCGGCGTCGGCCTCGTGCTCGGCCCCGACAGCCGGGACGGCCGGTGCGCCGGAGCCGTCCCACACGCTGATCGAGGCCCGGCCCGAGCGCCGTTGCACGGTGAGCTCGAGCGCGAACTCGGCGTCGTCGCCCACTTCGGTGCCGACCTCGAACACCAGCGAGGAGGTGCTCGTTCGCTGAGCACTCTCGAGGCCGGAGTGCAGATCGGAGTCGACGCTTTCGGTCGGCACGAAGTCGGTCTCGGACCCGGGCCGACCCGAGATCGACGGCATCTTCGTGGCTCCGTCGATCACCAGCGTCGGACCCTCACCGCCCTCGGTCGCCACGAACGCCACGTCGGCGGCGTCGGCGCCGTCGATCCGCAGGACGAGGTCGAGGACGTCACCCTTCACGACGTGGGAGGGCAGGTCGACGGCGACCACGTTGCCCGAACGGAACCGACCGGACACCGTGGCCAACACCTCACCCTCGGTCGGTGCGGTGTCGGGCGTGAGCGTCAGCTCGGTCCAGTCGCCGTCGGACCCCAGTGCGATCGTCAACGTGCCTCGGCCCGGATCGTCGGCGACGACGAGCTGCAGACCGACCGACTCGGCCGACTCGACAGCGGCCGTGTCGAAGCGGACGTAGCTCACTCGGCCGCTGTCACCCGCCTCGACGCGCAGTCGGACCTCGTCGACACCATTCGACCCCTGGAGGTAGGCGTCGTCGACGGCACCGAGTCGGAGGACGCCGGCGTCGGGCCCGGACGATGGCGGCACCGGAGCCTCGGTCGGCGGGGTCACCTCGGAGGTGGTGGTCGGCGCCGACGGCACGGGCTCGGTCGGTGCGGGCTCGGTGTCCTCGGTGGTGGACGAAGCAGCGGGCGGCTCGGTACTGGTGGTGGGCGGGACCGTGGTCGGCGCCGTCGTGGTGGAGGTGGTTGCCGGTGACGTGGTGGACGACGCACTCGTCGACGACGTCGCCGTGGTGGCCGGCGCCGTGGTCGTGGAGGTGGTCGCGGCGACCGACGTGGTGGTGCTCGTGGTCGTCGTCGGCTCGTCGACGGGTTCGGGCTCGGGGACAGCGGTGGACGGGACGACATCGGTGGTGGGTGCGCCGGTGGTGGCCGGCGTCGTCTCGGCGACCGCATCGGTCGTGGGCGCCAGCGTGGTGGTGGTGGACGTGGTGGTGCTGGCCGGGAGATCGTCGGCCCGCTCGACGTGGACCACGACCTCGGGACCGAGCTCGGACGGCACGCCGAACGCAGCGGTCTCCTCGGTCACGTTGGCGATCTCGGCGACGCGGCGTCCGGTGGCCGGGTCGAACCAGTCGAGCCGGTACGTGCCCGAGCTGACCCCGTCGACTCCCATCGTGGTCGGGTTCGACGCCGAGTAGAGGACGTACACGTCGGCGAGTTGGTTCCCGAGGACCCACGTGGTGTCGAGCGCGGCGAGATCGTCGAGCGGGCCCATCTCGGAGAACCGGGTCGAGTCCATGAACTCGTTGATCCGACCGAGGTCGGCGAGCATGCCGGGTGACGGATCGCCGGCGTCCCACGCACCGGAGAAGAGGACGTACCCGCCCGCCATGACCGACGACCACCACGACCGCCGCAGGGTGGTGCGGTCGCCTGCGGCGAGCAGCTCGCGATGCCACGGATCGCAGGAGGAGTGGACGTACACGTCGTCGCCGTACGCGCCTTGAGCGTGGGTCGCGTCGACCGAGAGCGCGTCGGTCGGTCCGCACCCCTGCTGCGCGAACACGTCGATGTCGGGGTTACCGACGTACTGCGCGGGCTGGCCGACGGCGTGCTGCACCGCGAGCGGGTGGACGTCGTCGTGGCGGCGGATCTCGGCGGCGAGCGCCTCGACCTTGGCGAGGTCGACCAGGTCGTCGGAGCACGCACCCGCCTGGTGATCGGCGGTGGGGAGCCAGACGAGATGCCGGTACTCGCGGAACCTTTCGACGACCGTCTTCACGAACTCGCGCTCGTCGGCGGGCAGGTCGACCGTGCAGGCTCCGAACGGCCGGGCACCGCTGTCGTACAGGTGGAACCAGGTGACGATCCCTGCCTCGTCGAGCTGGGACAGGAACCGATCCCAGTCGTCGAGCACGTCGTCGTCGACACCGCTCGACGGCTCGGACGAGACGACGAACGGATTGTCGGTCGAATCCCCCTCGCCTCCGTTCGACCTGACGGCCGCAACGGACACGGACCGGACGTCGTGTTCGATCAACTGGTCGACGATGTCCTGACGACGTTCGTCGGACAGGAACAGGAAGTCGTCGGGCCCGCCGGCACCGGCGAGGAAGTAGGGCTCGCCGCTGTTCTCGTACTCGAACCAATGCCCGCTGTCGTCGACGGTGAGCGCACCCTCACCCGGCGAGGGATCGGCATCGACGATCTGCTGCACGGTGAGGCCGCCACCGATCAGTGCGGCGACCGCCGCCCACCGCGCGATGATCCGCGGTGCGGCACTCCCGCGCGGAGGCCGGTCGGAGCCGGACGTCGACGCGGGGTCGTCGGGCCCGTCGGGACCGTCGGACGGGCCGGCCGCGGATCGCGGCGCGGGGAGGTCAGATGCGGAGACGATCGTGAGTCCGGGCGCGCCGACGACCGGCGGCGGCAGCGCAGTCGGTTCGTCGTTCACAGGACTCCTCGTGGAGGGCACCCCCGCTCTCGGACGTGCCCGGCAGTCTCATCCCATCAGCCCGTCACAATCGTAACACGTTCGTCATCTCACCGTCCACAGCGCAGGCCGCACGGGCTGCCCGCGGGTCGCGGTCGGGTGCGCGCACGCTGCGGCGGGTGGCCGCGGCCGACGTCCGACCGCCGGAGCGGAGGACTCTCGCGAGACCTCGACGCGGGATCGTCACATTGCGGCGATGCGCGAGATTCCGCTCGGCGCTCGCGAGTCGTCGGGCATGATCGGCGAGCAGGCGGTGGTGGTCGAGGATCGGGTTCACAGCACCACGATGCGGGCGATCATCGTTCACCACAAGCGAACGTCATTGACCGACATCATGTAGCTTTGCTTCATGATCGATCTGTCGCTCGTGCAGCTCCGCATGCTGCGCGAGGTCGCGCACAGGGGCACCATGGCGGCGGCCGCCGGCGCGCTCGGGTACACCCCGTCGGCCATCTCACAGCAACTGGCACATCTGCAGCAGTCGGCCGGCGTCGATCTGTTCGAACGGGTCGGGCGCAACGTCCACCTGACCGACGCCGGATACGACCTGGCCCGGCGCGCCGACACGATCCTCGGCGAGGTCGAGGCGGCCGCTGCGGCGCTCGAGTCGAGTCGGACCGACGTGCGCGGCGTCGTCCACGTCGGTCTCTTCGAGTCGGTCGCCACGGCGCTGCTGCCCTCCCTGCTCACACGCCTCGCGACCGATCATCCCGACCTCGAGGTGCGCACGACCCTCGCCGATCCCGGCGGCGCCGTCGACGCTCTCTCCACCGGTGAGCTCGATCTCGCGTTCAGCCTCGACTACGACGGCGTGCCGTGGCCCCTCCCCGACCGGCTGCGCTCCGATCACCTCCGCGACGACCCGTTCCACCTGGTCGTGCCGACCGGCCATCGGATCGCCGACGGTCACGTCCACCTCGGCGACGTCGCCGACGAGCCCTTCATCGGCTCGTCACCCGAGTCGCCGTGCGGCCGGCTCATGATGGCGGCCTGCGACGCTGCCGGTTTCCGACCCGACGTGGTCCACCGCTTCGACGACTACCGGACGGTGCTCGAGCTGGTGTCGGCCGGACACGGCATCAGCCTCGTCCCCGAACTCGGTCTGTGCGACGTGCCGTCGAACGTCCGGGTCGTACCGCTCGCCGAGCCGGTGGTCCGCCGGATCGTCCTCACGTGTCGCTCGGCGTCGGCCGATCGCCCGGCCATCGCCGCCGTGCGCCACGCACTCTGCTGTGCGCTCGACGACACGCTCGTCGCCGCGTGACCGACCGCTAGGTTGCCGGGCGTGATCCTGTCCGACCGCACCCTGCGGGAGCAGATCGACGCCGGGCGGATCGTGCTCGACCCGTTCGACGAGTCGTTGGTCCAACCGTCGTCGATCGACGTGCGGATCTCGAACCTCTTCCGCGTGTTCCGCAACCACACGCGAGGTGTGATCGACGTGAAGGTCGATCTCGAAGACCTCACCGAACTGGTCGAGATGCCCGTCGACGAGCGCGGTGTCGGCGACGAGGCGTTCATGCTGCACCCCGGCGAGTTCGTGCTGGGGTCGACCCTCGAACGGGTCACGGTCCCCGACGACGTGGTCGGACGTGTCGAGGGCAAGTCGTCGCTCGGACGCCTCGGGCTGCTCATCCACTCGACCGCCGGATTCGTCGACGCGGGCTTCGACGGACACATCACCCTCGAACTCGCCAACGTGGCGAGCCTGCCGATCACCCTCTACCCCGGCATGAAGATCGGCCAGATCAGCTTCATGACGATGACCACGCCCGCCGAGAACCCGTACGGCGCCGGCGCGTCCGGATCGAAGTACCAAGGACAACGCGGCCCCACGCCGAGCCGCTACTTCGAGAACTTCACCTGACCATTGTTCCGTCGACCCCGGGACTCGACGGAACAACCGCTCAGGCGGCGGTGAAGGTCGCCCAGAAGCCGGTCCCTGCCCGAGCGGTGAGTCCGGTGCGGGCGAGACCGTCGACCGCGGTCAGGGCGTCGGCGACGTCGTCGATCGAGAGGTGGATCGGAGTCTGATCGCCGAGCGTGTTGACCCAGACGACCGTGCCGGATGGCCGGAGCACGCGGAGGAGTTCGGTCGGGAACAGCAGCATGTTGATGAGCAGCGCCGCGTCGAAGCGATCGTCGGCGAACGGCAGGCTCGTGGCGTCGGCGCGCACTCGGGGAGCCAGGTCGGGAGCGTGGCGGAGCATCTCGAACGAGAGATCGGTGCACACGAGCGATCCGACGCGTCCCTCGAGGACACGCGCACCGGCGCCGGTCCCGGATCCGAGCTCGAGCCACTCGCC
>JBCCTP010000168.1:0-9026 GCA_039198505.1 Actinomycetota bacterium
GCTGATCATCCTCTCAGACCAGCTACCCGTCGATGCCTTGGTGAGCCGTTACCTCTCCAACAAGCTGATAGGCCGCGAGACCCTCCCGGACCGGCGGACCTTTCTTCGCTCAGCCATGCGACTGAGCGGAGGTATCCGGTATTAGCAGTCGTTTCCAACTGTTATCCCAGAGTCCGGGGCAGGTTTCTCACGTGTTACGCACCCGTTCGCCACTAAGTCGTCCGGAGCAAGCTCCATGGACTTCGTTCGACTTGCATGTGTTAAGCACGCCGCCAGCGTTCATCCTGAGCCAGGATCAAACTCTCCAACAAAAGTGTGTCCGGTCCTCGTGACCCGCCGAAGCGAGCGCTCGAACCAGAACGATTGTCAGACAGTGCCGCACACTCGGTGGAATGCCGGGTGGACGACTCTGGCTGGATGATCGATCAAAGTGAGACGCCGGAGCGCCTCGTGTCGACCGACCAGTATTCGTGTTGCCGTCGGCTGGGTGGCCGACAGCAGAATTGACAGACCGTTCGACCCAGCCGCTCCACCCGTGGGTGATGCGACCTCGAACGGCCCGCACTGGCGTTCTGTCTTCTCTTCCGTTTTCAAGGAGCCGAAGCTCTGCGGGCAAGCGCCCCGGGGTTGGCCGGAGGCCGGAACCGGGCGGTCTTGCCGTGCTGGCCGAGGTCTCGATCGAGCCGCTCGGCGGTGCCTTTCCGGAGGGACTCCCTCCGTGAGGCGAAGAACAAAGCTAACGCTGCGGGTGGGGCCGCACAACCCGGCGTCAGGAAAAAACTTCGACCAGGTGGTGGGACTTCTTTCCCTTGCGCAGCAAGAGGTAGCGGCCGTGCAGCCGCTCGACGGCAGCCAGGTCGGTGACGTCGTCGATCTTGGCTCCGTTCACCGAGAACGCCCGCTGGTCGAGGCCGCGTCGCGCGTCGCCATTCGACGACGCGAGGCCGGTGGCCACCAGTGTCGCCACGGGGTCGCCGAGGTCGCCGGCGGCGATCCGGCTCGTCGGGATCTCGCCGGCGAGCACGTCGAACGCCTCCACCGACGCGCCGGTCGGATCGGAGGCGAACAGCAGGTCGGCGGCGTCATCGGCCGCCACGGCCGCCGCCTCGCCGTGGACCAGCGACACGATGTCGTGGGCCAGCGTGCGCTGCGCCTCTCGCCGCTGTGGAGCCTCGGCGTGGGCCGCGGCGATCTCCTCGATCTCCTCGACGGGGCGCAGCGAGAACGTGAGCAACTGTTGGCGTACGTCGTCGTCGGCCGTCTGGACGAAGTGTTGTCGGAGCGCGTACGGGCTGGTCTTCTCGGGATCGAGCCAGGTGCGGGCACCCGTGGTCTTGCCGAGTTTCGATCCGTCCGAGGCGGTGAGCAGCGGCCACGAGAACGCATGCACCGCCGCGTGGCGCTTCCGTCGGATGAGGTCGACACCCGAGATGATGTTGCCCCACTGATCGGACCCACCGATCTGGATCGAGCACCCGTGTGCGTCGAACAGGTGGAGGTAGTCGTTGGCCTGGAGGAGCATGTACGAGAACTCGGTGAACGAGATCCCGTGCTCGGACTCGATGCGCACCTTGATGCTCTCGCGAGCGAGCATCTGGTTCACGGTGACGTGCTTGCCGACGTCGCGGAGGAACTCGAGCACGGTGATCGGCTCGGTCCAGTCGCGGTTGTCGACGAGGATGCCGCGCGCCGGATCGCTCAGGTCGACGATCCGCCCGAGTTGCCCTTTGATCCGTGCCACGTTGTGGTCGAGCGTCTCCTGGTCGAGAAGGTTCCGTTCCTCGGAGCGACCGCCGGGATCACCGACCATTCCCGTGGCACCGCCGGCGAGGGCGATCGCCTGGTGTCCGGCGTCCTGGAACCGTCGCAGGACCACCAACCCGATGAGATTGCCGACGTGGAGGCTGTCGGCGGTGGGGTCGCAGCCGTAGTAGATGCCGACCGGTCCGGCGGCGACGCTCTGGCGCAACGCCTCCCGATCGGTGGAGTCGTGGATCAGGTTCCGCGCCTCGAGGTCGGCGATCAGGTCGGTCACGTGAGTCGAGAGTACCGGCGCCCGACGCCGCCGCTCCCGACGATTCGTCGGTCCGCCTGGCACGGCGACGTACCCTCCCAGCGTGCGAGACCCCTGGGAGCAGGCCGAGCTGGCTCAGCGGTTCCGAGAGAGCGCCGAGGCGTCGAGGTCGCGAGCACCCTTGAACGCCGCACTCGCCGAGGTCGTGGCCGCCGATCGGTCGCTCGCCGGCCTCCTCCACCACGCGCCGCCCGACCAACGCCTCCCGGTGCTGCTGTTCGCCGCGTTGCACGACCTCGTGCTCGACGGTCTCGCCGCCGAGCTCCGCCCCTGGTACCGCACGGTCACCGCCGACCATCGCTCGCCCGACGACCGAGACGCACTCCGCGACGCGCTCCGGGCGACGGTCGACGAGTACGGCCCCCGGATCGCCGAGGCGGTCGCCACTCGCCAGACGCAGACCAACGAGATCGGCCGATGTGCGCTGTTCCTCGCCGGCCTCGGCATCATCGACGTCGGCGGGGCCGACCGGCGACCGATCGCTCACGTCGACGTCGGAACCAGCGCGGGCCTCAATCTCTCGCTCCCCCGCCTTCGGTACCGCTACGACGACGACCCCGTCGTGGAGGACGCGTCCCGACGGCCGTCCACGTCGGCGCCGCTGGTCGCGTGCTCCACCCGAGGTGACGGTCCGGCTCCCCAGGCGATCCCCGACGTGGTCAGCTCCGTGGGGATCGACCGGAGCCCGCTCGACGTACGCGACGCCGACGACGCCCGATGGCTCCGGGCGTGCTGCTGGCCGGATCAGGTCGACCGGTTCGAGCGCCTCGACGCCGCCCTCGCCATCGCGATCGACGACCCACCCACCATCGTCGAGGGCGACGCCGTGGACACCGTCGAGTCGGTCGTCGACACGGTCGACGGCGATGTCCTCCCGGTCGTCACCACCAGCTGGGTGCTCAACTACCTCCCCGGCGAGCGGCGAGCGGCGTTCGTCGAGACACTCGACCGCATCGGTCGGTCACGCGACCTCGCCTGGGTGTTCGCGGAGGCCCCCACCATGACGCGGGAGTTGCCGCACGCCGCGGATCAGCTCGCCGACTTCACCACGGCGCTCACGACGGTGACGTGGGACGACGGGGAGCGCACGGTCCGACACCTCGGCCTGTGCCACCCGCACGGATACTGGATCCACTGGCGCTGACGCCGCCGGGCCATCCGCGTCAGTTGAGTTCCTCGAAGAGTTCCTCGGTGGCCGCCCGCAGATCGCGGAAGAGCATCGACCCGAAGCCGGGTTCGTAGGCCCCCTCGGGGTTCGCCCGGACCGCTTCGTCGAGTGCGACGGCGTCGTCGCCGACGAGGATCCTCCATCTGCCGGCGCGGACGCCGTCGAGGATCACGGTCGCCGCCTCGGTCGCGGTCATCGGCGCCATGTCGTGGAACATCTGGTCGGCGACGACGGCGAGCTCGCGCTCGTCGTCGGTCATCGTGCGCGAACCGAACTTCACCGAGTTCTGCACGATGGACGTGCCGATGTGACCGGGCATCACCACCGACGCGCCGACGTGGGGTGCGTTGACCTTGAGGTCCTCCATGAGTGCCTCGGTGAAGCCCTTCACTGCGAACTTCGCCGCCGAGTAGGCGGTGTGCGGCCGCTCCTCGCCGATCGACGCCCAGAACCCGTTGACCGACGAGGTGTTGACGATGCGGCCCTCCTCGGAAGCGGCGAGGGCCGGGAGAAACGCGAGCACGCCGTACCGGACGCCGTGGAAGCACACGTCGAAGCACCGATCCCACGACTCGCGGGTGTCGGTGAAGAGCGATCCTCCGCCGCTCAGGCCCGCATTGTTGAACAGCAGGTTGACGTGGTCGGAATCATGCGCCGCCAGGACCTCGTCGCGGAACACGAGCATCGCCGCCTCATCGCTCACGTCGCAGGTGTGATCGCTGATTCGTACGTCGGACGCCGGCGCGGCGGCCCGAGCGAGCCCTGCGGTCTCCGCCATGTTCTCCTCGGACAGATCGCACATCGAGACGTGCGCTCCTGCCGCGGCGAGCTGTACGACGAGTTCCCGGCCCATGCCGGTGCCCCCACCGGTGACGACGGCGATCTTTCCGGCGAAGTCCATCACCTCACCGTAGGTCGCGGACGACGAAGCGGACGAGGGCGTGAGATGCCGGTCGCCTCGTCACTTCGTGGCGACGAGGAGATCGCGCGTGATCGATCGATCGACGACGTGCTCGAAGCTCTCCGGATGGCCGACGATCGACAACCCGGCGCGCTCCACCGCCTCCTCGACGAACGCACGAGGCATCGTGCGGGTGTTCCACGACAACGCCACGGCGCCACCCGTCACGAGCAGGTCGGCCCAGCCATCGATCGATTCGGCGAGGAGATCCTCGGGCGAACGTCGGGCGGCCGCAGCACCGGTCGACCGGTGATGCACGCCGTACGGCAGGTCGCCGACCACGAGTTCGAACCGCCGACCTCGGAGGAGATGGCGACTGACGCGGGTGTCGCCACACACCAGGTGCATGCGCTGCTCGCGGCGGATGGTGAGCGTGATGCTCGACGTGCCCGCCAGCGGGCCCTTCCGGATCTTCTCCCGCTCGGTGGTGTGCTTGATCCGGTGATCTCGGAGGTACTGGGAAAGGAACGTCCGGTACTGGTCGGCGTCGGCCTCGACGACCTCGACGCCGGTGGCATCGAAGCCCGCCAGCAACGCCCGATTGAGGGTGCTCCCCCGTCCGGCGACCGGATCGAGCAGACGGACCCGCTCGCCCCTGTCGCGTCGCCGCCGAGCGGCCGGCGCCGCAGCGAGCGCGACGTTGACGAGAAGATGCGTGAACTGCTCGTTGGTCTTGCCCGGGTACCGCTGGATCGTGACGAGGTCCTCGTCGAAGTACTCGGCGGGCTCGGTCGGGATCGGGCGGAGGACCGGCCCGTCGTCGAGCTGGAAGATCGCCCGGACCGTCGACAGCTCGGACAGGGTCCGACGGTCACGATCGTCGAGCGGCACCGACGACATCGCGCCGTCGGCCGTGGCGAACACGACGTAGTCGACGCCGCCGATCGTGTCGACGTGCGGGTCGACGACTCCGACGTGCATGGTGGAGGCCACCGCCCGGACTTCGGCGACCAGCAGTCGTGCCGATGCGTCGGCGTACACCCGGTTGGCCGACTCACGGACCAGCAGCGCGACGCGCATCGGAGAGTGCTCGGTCAGTCGGTCCCGCCGCGGTCGGCCAGCGCCGCTCGCGCCAGCTCGAGGTCCTCGGGGTTGGTGATGCCGATCCACCGCTCGGGCGATGACACGACGCGCACCGAGAGTCGGCCGGCGTCGATCAGCTCACCGACGACCGTGGGCAGCTGGAACTCGGCCTTCGGCTCGTCGGCGTTCTCCGCCAGGAACGCCGCCCAGCGCTCGTCGAAGTCGGGGAGCACGTCGTCTCGGAAGCACCACAAGTTCATCGAGACCGGCGTGTCCTCGGCGACCGGTTCGCCGGCCGCCATCAGCCGCCCGTCGCCCAGCCGCTCGCACCCGTCGGTCTCGACGATGCCGGTGAGGCGGCCATCGTCCACGGTGGTGAGCGCTCGGGTGACCGACCCG
Organism: Actinomycetota bacterium; assembly: GCA_039198505.1. GTDB lineage: Bacteria > Actinomycetota > Acidimicrobiia > Acidimicrobiales > Ilumatobacteraceae > Ilumatobacter_A. The sequence continues at coordinate 5,626 of JBCCTP010000168.1, forward strand.
CGGGGCGGCACGGTCTTGCCCATCTCGAACGCGACGTTGGCGCCCTCACCGACCTCGAGCAGATCGATCTGCTGCCGGGCCAACACGAACGACTCGGGCCCGTAGTAGTCGTCGGCGTTGATGACCGCGAACGGCCGGTCGAGGAGGGCGGATGCGCTGAGGACCGCGTGGAGGGTGCCCCACGGCTTGTCACGCGGTGGCCCGAGCTCGTCCTGACGAGCGAGGAGGAAGTCCCGGCCAGGATGCTGCTCGGCCAGATGGGCGCGCACGTCGTCCTCGATGTCGGTCCGCACGATCAGCGCGACGTCTCCGAATCCGGCGGCGAGCGCGTCCTTGATCGAGAAGTCGAGGAAGGCCTCGTCGCTCGGACCCACTCGGGCGAGCTGCTTCACCCCGCCGAATCGGCTGCCGAGCCCTGCCGCCATGATCACGAGAAGTGGTTCCACCATGTCATCGTCGCCGAACCGCGCCGCCCGTCCAAGCCCGATCGGATCGACGATCGGCGGGCGATCAGGTCGGCGACCGCAGGCTCTCGACGACGCGGCCGACGAGGGGGATCACCCACTCGCGGCGTCGGCCTCGCAGGCGGAGGTGTGTCACGTCGCGACCGCCTCCGTTCGGGCCGAACGCCGACACGCCGACGAGCGGCGGCCGACCCGGTTCGTCGGGCCAGGGCCCGCCGATCGAGAGATCGACGGTGGCGCTGTTGATGTCGTCGTCGCTCCAGTGCACCACCTGGACCGCGACCACGACGCGCACCCGACGCCCGTCCGCATCGAGCGCGGTGGACTCGTCGGTCGTCGTGTCGTCGTAGGGGCAGTGGGGCGGACCGACCCCGTCCATCGGCGTCCAGTCGCGCACGGTGCCTCGGTCGAGCTCCGACATCGAGTGCAGCCCGAGCGCGGAGTGCAGATCGTCGAGCGCGTCGACCAGACGGTCGGCCACCGCTCGGGCATCGGTCGGAGGGAAACTCCACTCGAACCACGTCCGGTCGGACCGGTCCGAGCGGACGAACCGACCGCCGCCTGCGTCGAGAGCCGGCCCAGGATCCGGCATTCCGATCGTGGCTCGGATCGCGTCGAGCGCCTCGGAGTGGGTCGACCTCGCAGCGAGGTCACGTGCAGCGTCGACGTGTTCGGCACAGAACCACCCGGTGTCGGGCGGGTGCCCGACCAGATGCTCGCGCTCGGCTCGCCGTCGCCAGGCTCGGCTCGCGTCGTCGGCGACGAACGTGATCAACGCTCCGTGAGCTCCCGGGTCGACGTCGGCGTCGCACACCTCGCAGATCGGCGGACGCACGCTGCCGGAATCCTCGCTGCGTTTCGACCCGCTCCCCGAGGGTCACTCGCCCTGGCCGAGCGAGTACGAACGGTCGCCGTCGAGTGTGTAGAGGTGCTCGGTCTTGATGACGTCGAATCCGGCGGCGTCGACCGCACCGAGCAGAGCGAGGACCTCCGGGTACCGGGTGCTCCCGTCGTCGGAACGGAGGAAGCGGCAGCGCCAGTGGTCGGTGCGGAACGTCTCGGGGAGGCCGTCGGGGAACACCTTCACGCCGCGGTTGGTGACGAGGGAGAGCCGCCAACCGTCGGGCGCGGCGTCGATCAGCCCTGCGCCCAGCACGTCGGGATCACGATCGCTCTCGTTCCAGTCGAGGAACACGTCGACACCGACCAATTCCTTCGTGCGACGCGCCACCGGGCGCGGCGCCACGCTGATGCCTCCGGCCCGGTAGTGGACGGGCACGAGCTGACGTGGCGTCTCGCCGAGGCGGGCGACGATCGCGTCGGTGAAGCCTTCGGTGCCGACCCGCTCGGCGCTGAGTCCCTCGCGGAACACGTCGGGCGTGTGCAGCCCGCTCTCGAGTGTGCAGAGCCACGCGTTCTTGATCGTCTGGGCGACGTCGGCCTGGCCGAGGTGGACGAGCATCTGCGAGGCCGCCTGCAGAAGGCCTGACGGATTGGCCATGCCCATCCCTGCGATGTCGGGTGCCGACCCGTGCACCGCCTCGAACATCGAGACGGTCTCGCCGACGTTCGCCGAGCCCGCCAGGCCCACCGATCCGGCGATCTGCGACGCGATGTCCGACAGGATGTCGCCGTACAGGTTGAGGGTGACGATGACGTCGAACCGCTCGGGCTGCGCGGCGAGCTGGGCGGCGCCGATGTCGATGATCTGGTGCTCGCTCTCGATGTCGGGGTACTCGTCGGCGACTTCCTCGAAGACCCGATGGAACAGGCCATCGGTGATCTTCATGATGTTGTCCTTGGTCATGCACGTGACCTTGCGCCGCCCATAGGCGCGGGCGTACTCGAAGGCGTAGCGAACGATCCGCTCCGACCCGGGGCGGGTCACGAGCTTGAGGACCTGGGTGACCTCCTCGGTCTGCTGATGCTCGATCCCGGCGTACAGGTCCTCCTCGTTCTCGCGGATGATGACGAGGTTCATGCCCGGATGGGGCGATGCGACGAACGGCGCGAACGACTTCGACGGGCGGACGTTGGCGAACAGGTTCAACGTCTTGCGAATCGTGACGTTGAGGCTCTTGTAGCCGCCGCCGAGCGGCGTGGTGATCGGCGCCTTGAGGAACACACCGTTCGAGCGGATCGTGTCCCAGGCCTCGGGCGAGATCCCCGACGAGTGGCCCGAGAGGTACTGCTGCTCGCCGATCTCGACCGTGTCGTAGCGGAGCGGGGCTCCGGCGGCGTCGAGGATCCGAAGCGTCGCCTCCATGATCTCCGGTCCGATCCCGTCACCGTGCGCCACGGTGACGGGGAGCAGGTCGGTGGTCCGCGGTGTGCTCTCAGACGTCACGGGCCCTCATGGAACCCGGAACCGCCACGGTGTGTCGACACCAGCCGAGATCCCGATCCGAGGGCCGACCAGGGGCGCCCCGGGCGGATCGACGTCGTCGCGCTCGAGACGGACCGGCGACGCCGGGTCGAGCAGGTCGGTCGAGTCGTGGGTGAGATCGATCGCCAGCGCCTGGCAGAGCTTGCCGGGTCCGTCGGTCAGCTCCCGATCGGGCCGACCGTTCCGTCGGCGGCGCACCGTGTCGATGCCCTCGATCACCTCCACCGCCCGCAGGAGGACCGCCTCGCCCCGCCCCTCGGGGCCGCACACCACGTTGGCGCAGTGGTGGATCCCGTACGACAGGTACACGTAGACGTGACCGGCCTCTCCGAACATCGGGGCGTTGCGCGGCGTCGGACCGCGGAACGTGTGACTGGCCGGATCGTCCTCGTCGTACGCCTCGGTCTCGACGATGCGGCCGACGACGCGCGCTCCCTCCACGTCCGCGACCAGCAGTGTGTTGAGCAGCGCCGGTGCGACGACGGGAGCCCGTCGGGCGAGTTCGGTCCGGTCGACGAGCCGACGATCGGTGGCGGTCATCCGCGTGGTCC
>JBCCTP010000169.1:0-8993 GCA_039198505.1 Actinomycetota bacterium
ACGCGCCTGTGTGGGTCCGCCACACACGGCCCCCGACCCGATCCGTCGAACGCGTCGAGCAGCGTGGTGATGCGACAGTGTGTGCCTGACCCAAAGTGTCGCTTCTACGATCCTGGGATGGGGTTTCGTGGGTTTCCGGTCGAGGCGTTGGCGTTCTACGACGAGTTGGGCGCCGACAACTCGAAGTCGTTCTGGACCGACAACAAGCACCGCTTCGCCGAGCACGTGAAGGCTCCCATGGTCGAGCTCACCGACGAGCTCGACGACCGCGGCCCGTTCCACCTGTTCCGACCGCACAACGACCTCCGGTTCTCGAAGGACAAGCCGCCGTACAAGACGCATCAGGGCGCGTACGGCGAGATGGAGGGTGGCTCCGGCACCTATCTCCAGCTGTCGGCCGACGGGCTCATGGTCGCCGCCGGCTACTTCGCGATGGCGAAGGACCAACTGCAGCGGTTTCGAGCGGCCGTCGATGCCGACGCGACCGGCGCCGAGATCGCCGAGATCGTCGCCGACCTCGAGAAGCGGCGGTACTCGATCGGAGCGATCGGCGAGTTGAAGACCGCACCGCGGGGGTACCCGAAGGACCACCCGCGGATCGAGCTGATCCGCCGCAAGGGGCTGATGGCGTCGAAGGACTTCGGGACCCCGAAGTGGCTCCACACACGTCAGGTCGTCGCCAAGGTGCGCGACACGTGGGACGGCGCGTCCGACATGTGCGACTGGCTCGACGCCCACGTCGGGCCGAGCACCGAACCGCCCGGCGACCGCCCGTTCTGATCCGGCGTCAGCCGGCGATCGGGAGGCGCGTCGATCGCTTCACCACCTTCATGGCGAGTTGCGACGTGAGCGTCTGCACGTGGGGGAGCCGGGCGAGTCGCTCGATGTAGAGCTCCTCGAACGCCGTGGCGTCGGCGGTGACGATGCGGAGCAGATAGTCGGGCTGGCCCATCATCCGTGCGGCCTCGACGATCTCGTCGACGTCGTCGACCGCGTCCTCGAAGTCGAGCATCGACTCGCGGGTGACGCTCTCGAGGGTCACCCACACGATCGGCTCGTACGTGCAGCCGACCCGTTCACGATCGAGGATCGCGGCGTAGCCGGTGATCGTCCCGTCGTCCTCGAGCCGTCGGACCCGGCGCAGGCACGGGGATGGACTCAGCCCCACGCGATCGGCGAGTTCGTTGTTCGCGATGCGCCCGTCCTGCTGAAGGTGGTGCAGGATTGCGCGATCGACCTCGTCCATGGCATCTGATGCTAGGTCGGACCGCCCCGAAGCCGCCGTTCGCCATCGGGTGCTCTCCCGGTTGGTGCACGATGGCGCTGTGAGCGCCCCGACGACCGTCGATCCGAGCGAGCCGCGATACGAGGTCGTGTGGCCCGGCGCACCGAGTGCTGTTGCGCCACGCCGGCGCGCCGAGCGTCTCGACGGCCTGTCCGGGCGTCGCATCGCCTTCCTGTGGGACTACGTCTTCCGGGGTGACGAGCTCTTCCCCGTGCTGGCCGAGGAGCTGCGCCGGCGCTTCGACGGCGTCGAGATCGTCGGGTACGAGGAGTTCGGGAACCTCCACGGATCCGACGAGAAGGAGCGCGCCGGTCGACTGCCCGACGATCTCCGCACCCGCGGCGTCGACGCCGTGGTCTCGGGAATGGGGTGTTGAGGGAGTTGCACGCCCGCCGTGATGCGGGCCGCCATCGCCGCCGAGTCGGCGGGGATCCCCTCGGTGTCGATCGTGTGCGAGGGATTCGACGGACAGGCGTCGGCGACGGCGCGCGGTCACGGTCACGAGGGGCTTCCGCTCGCCGTGACCGTCGGACACGTCGACGCGCAGACCGCCGACGAACGGGTTCGCAACTTCGTGAGCGTCACCGTCGACCAGGTGATCGACGGCCTGGTCGACTCCGATTCGGATCCGTCGACGGAACCGGCGACCGGTTCCGGGGCGGTGCGTGAACCGGCTGCTCTCGACGTGGTGATCGCCGGATCGATCGACGACGTCCAGGCCGCCTTCCTCGAGCGCGGCTGGACCGACGGTCACCCGGTGGTACCGCCGACGCGCGATCGGGTGGAGGCCTTCCTCGACGACAACGGTCACGACCCGTGGCGATCTCTCGGTGTCGCAGCGTCGTCGGGCCGCGACGTCACGGTCTGGTCGCTCGCCGTGAACGGGGTGATGGCGGGATGCCGCCGTGAGCACCTCCCCGTCCTGCTCGCCGTCGCCGACGCCCTCCTCGATCCGGCCTACGGCGTCGAGCACTCGGGGAACACGACCGGCGCCGACGCGCTGGTGGTGGCGAGCGGGCCCGGACTGGCAACGCTCGGACTGACGGCCGGCCCCGGAGCCCAGCGCGAGGGCGTGCACGCCAACACGGCGATCGGGCGCTGGCTCCGACTCGTGCTGCGCAACGTGTTCGGCTTCACGGCCGACGCACACGACAAGGCGACGTTCGGCAATCCCGCCCGCCCGGTCCTCGTCGAACACCACGACGTGCTCGACGAGATCGGCTGGCCGACGCTCGCCGACGAGATCCGGACCGAGGCGTCCGACGGCCGCGAGGAGACGACGCCCTCCCCCGATGCCCTGTGCATCGCGCGGATGAACAGCGGGAACATCATCGGCAGTGTCGTCGGCGCCACACCCGACGAGATGGTGCCCTACCTCGCCGACGGGCTCGTCCGCACGGCCTCGTGGGACCTCACGCACGTGCACGGCCTCGGACACGATCAGTTCGCACCGCTGCTGGTGCTGTCCCCCGTGCTCGTGCGCACGCTGGCGTACGCCGGATGGAGCAAGCACGATCTGCGCGTCGCACTCTGGGAGCAGGCGCGCATCACGGCGACCGCGTTCGAGCGGTACATCGGCGAGTGGAGCAACCTCACCGCTGGGCGTCCCCGCCTGATCGATCTCGTCCGCGAGGGTGTGCTCCCCGACGTCTACGGCGCGTCGGACGATCCCGACCGGCTCGTGCCGATCGTCTGCCGCCCCGATCGGATTCGCATCGCCGTCGCAGGGGATCCCCATCGCACGAACGCCTACGCGCTCAGCAACGACGGACCCCACGGCTGGTGGACGGGTCGACACATCGACCATGCGCCCGGGCGCGATCTCGTGTGCTCGGTCGACGGTTCGTGTTCGCTGTCGTGATCGGCCCGACGCGGCGCCGGGGCGACGTCAGCTGTTCAGCTGATCGATGATCTCACCGATGGTGCGGTCGCTCTCGAGCGGATGTCGGAGCGACCGCTTGCCGTCGATCTGGTACCGGTTTCGGCGGCCGATCCGCTCACGTTCGACATAGCCGGCGCGTTCGAGATCGTCGAGGATCCGCTGGATCGCTCCCGGGGTGATGCCGACCGCGTCGGCGAGATCTCGCTGGCGCAGGTCGGGGTCTCGGCTCAGGGCGACCATCACGTGTGCGTGGTTCGTGAGGAAGGTCCACGACGCCTGGTCGCGCTCGTCAACGGTGACGCTCACGACGGCAGACCGTACCGACGACGCCTGCCGTCTCCGAGACGAAGTGCATCTTGAAATAGATGTATTCGAACTTATGTTTGCGGGTGCAGCTCGTCGACGTGCCCGTCGGCGTGACGGGCGAAACGTGAGGTCTCGTGGCCGTGCGTGGGGTCGGGTCGATCCCACGGCCAGCCACCGAACTGCGTGCGTCGGTAGTCGTCGAACGCCTGAGCGATCTCCGCGTTCGTGTTCATCACGAACGGTCCCTGCTGCGCCACGGGCTCGCCGATCGGGCGGCCTTGCATGAGCAGGATCTCGACGTGGCCCGACGAGGCGAGATCCACGTCGCGGGTCGCGTCGATCACCGCGCCCGTCGACCCGGCGATCGACTCGCCGTCGACGGTGAGGCCGTCGCCGTCGAAGACGTAGAGCACTCGGGCGCTCTCGGGGTTGCGGGCGGCGGGCATCCGCCAGGACGATCCGGGGTCGAGCACGATGTGCCACAGGGCGACGTCGGCGTCGCGCCGAGACGCCCACGAGTGGGGTGCCGGGTCGGGTGGAGTGTGGCCCTCGAGTTCGCCGGCGATGACGGTGACGGTGACCTGCGGTGAGTCGGGGCCGGCGCCCGGCGTCGTGATGACGTGACGAGGGATGTCGCGATCCCAGAGCATCGTGAAGTGGGGCTCGACCATCTTGTCCTCGGCGGGCAGGTTGAGCCAGATCTGGAACAGCTCGAGCGTGTTCGGCCCGGTCGGGTCGAGCAGCGGGAACATCTCTGCGTGTTGGATGCCCCGGCCTGCGGTCATCCACTGCACGTCGCCTTCTCCGTAGCGGGCCGCCGCTCCCATGGAGTCGGCGTGGTCGACCAGGCCACGACGCACGAACGTCACCGTCTCGAACCCGCGATGCGGGTGTTGCGGAAACCCGGGGACGTGTGTGCCGTGGTACATCCGCCATCCGTCCTTCGGCTCGAAGTCACTGCCGATCTCGCGGCCGTCGAGCGTGGCCCGCGGCCCGAGGTCGCCGTCGGACTCGGGGTAGTGGTCGAGGTGGTGGACGCAGAACAGGAACGGGTCGATCGTGGGCCACTGGAAGCCGAGCGGCACGGTCTGGAGGATGGGGGAGTCGGTGGCCATGACGGGAGTCTACCTTGCGTTTGTTTGCGACCGCAAAGAACGGCGATCGACGCTGCCCGTGCGATCGACCCACGACCACCTCGTCCTCGGTACGGTCGGGTCGATGACGGCGGGGCCGATCAGGGGGCCGCTCGCGACCGTCGTCATCGTCGCCTCCGTGGTCCTCGGCGGTTGTGCGCCGTCCGGCGATCCCCGCTGGGATCGAGGTGATCCGCAGCGGGTCGTGGAACTCGCCTTGCAGACCGATGACGAGGTCGGGAGCGACGTGGCGAGCGACGCCCGGATCGAACTCGTCGACCGGGGAGCCGTGCGCGAACGGGTCACCGCCGACGGAGTCGTCGCCCTCGCCGACGCGCAGGTGATCGTTGCGCCGGTCGATGGACGGGTGCAGCGACGTGTCGTCGCCGTCGGCAGCAGGGTCGAGGAGGGCGACGATCTGCTGGTGCTCGGACCGCCGCCGCGGCCGTCCGTCGACGATGCGGACGCCGCGACGCAGAACGAAGCAACGGCCGAGGACGCCGGCCCCGACCGTGCCGATTCCGATTCCGACGACGGCGCCGACGACAGCGCCGAGGTGGTGGTCCGGAGTTCCGTCGACGGGACCGTGGGCCGCTACCCGGTCCGCACGAGCGAGGTGGTCGCACAGGGCGATCCACTCGTCGAGATCGGTGATCCGGCACGTCGGATCGTGCTCGTCGAACTCGACGCATCGATCGGCGTTCGCATCGATGTCGGAACCGGTGCGGTGGTGACCGACCCGGCCAGTGCGACGCCGGAGCCGACCGCCGCGACGGTCAGCGCCGTGCGCTCGGCGGTGGACGGCGTCGTCCGGGTCGACGTCGCGATCGACGGGCCCGGTGTCTCGGCCGATGCGCTCGGTGCGCTCGAGGCCGGCGACCGGCTGATCGTGTCGATCGCCGTGCGAGAACTGTCCGACGTGCTTCGTGTGCCGACCTCGGCGCTGCGCAGCGACGACCGTGGGGAGTTCCTCGTCGTCGACCGCGGCGACCGCTGGGAGCGCGTCGACGTCGTCACCGGTCCCCGTGACGGAGACGTCGTGTCGTTGCTCTCGCCCGGTGACGCTCGCGTCGGTGACCGGGTGGTCGTTCCGTGACCCGACGCGCCGACACGAGCTCGCGTCTCGGGCGGTCGCTGCGGTCGGCCTCCGCGGTGGCTCGTCACGCCCTCCGCCGAGTTCGCCGCCATCCGGTCCCGGCTCTTCTCCTCGTTCTCGCCCTGTCGATCCCGGTCGCGGTGCTCGCGGGAATTCCGCTGTACGCCGATGCCGCCACCGGCCGGTTGCTCGACGACCGGCTCGGCGTCCCGTCGTCCACGGCGGATGGCGACGGGTCGGGGGACGACGAACCGGTCGTCGACGACGCCCCGTCGCTCGATCTCCGATACAGCCTCAACCGATTGAGTGGAGGCCGGCGCGGCTGGTCCGACGTCGCCGAGCTCGACGCACTGATGCTGGGCGACGATCCCGCGGGTCTCCCGGTGGCCTCGGCCGATCGTGTGGTCGAGACGCGCCCGTTGGCGCTGATCCGAGACGACGAGCGGCTCGCCACCGTCAGCTTCACGGCGGTGACCGGCTTCGCCGAACGAGCCCGCGTGGTCGACGGTGACATCCCGGAGACGGTCGACGGTCGATCGACTGACGGCGACGTGATCCCGGTCGTCGTCGAGCGCGAGTTCGCCGAGACCGGCGCGATCTCGGTCGGAGACCGGCTCGCCGTGGTGACCCTCGGGGGAGGTGCTCCGGCGACCGTCGAGGTCGAGGTCGCCGCCGTGTGGACCGACGGTGCGGTGACGGGGCCCTTCGGTCCCGCGGATGCGTTCCGCAGCGATCTGATCGTGCCGATCTCGGTGATCGCCGACGATCTGTCGATCCGCTTCGACGAGTTGCTCGAGAGCACGCGATGGAGTCTCGAGCTCGACCGCTCAGCGATCACCGCCGACTCCGTCGCCTCGATCCTCCGATCGACCGACCGGCTCACCGCCCGCGCCGAGATCCTCGCCCCCGGCACCAGAGAGCTCAACAGCCCCGCCGGTCTGCTGCGCGCCGTCCGCGACGACCAACGATCCCTCGAAGCGGGGCTCCGATCGTTTTCCCTGCCGCTGCTGGTCCTGGCGCTCGGCGTCGGCGCGCTCGTCGTCGGGATCGTGATCGGTCTGCGTGATCGTGAATTCGCGCAACTGCGTCGCCGCGGCGACCCGCCCGGTCGACTTCTCGGCGGAGCGTTCGTCGAGGCCGTGATCGTCGCGGCGGGCGCCGCTGTGCTCGGGGTGGTCGGTGCCCGACTGGTCGCGATCGTGCTGGGCCGGACCGCAACCTTCTTCCGCTTCACCCGGGAGGCCGGACCGTCCGTCGACGTCGGGATCGCGACCTGGCGACTCGCAGCATTCGCCGGTGTCGGCCTCGTCCTGCTCCAGTGCGTGGTGACCGGGCTGGCGCTCCGTCGAGCGTCTCCCGGTCGGCGCAGCGAACGGGCCGGATCCGACCGACCGTGGTGGCAGCGTTCGTACCTCGACGTCGTCGCCGTTCTGGTGATCGCCTTCGTGACCTGGCGGGGGCTTCGCGCCGACTCTGGTCGCGCCGCGTTGCTCGACGACCCTGCCGTGGTCCTGCTTCCGTCGATCGCAGCAGTTGCGGCCGCACTCCTCGTCGTCCGTGTCGCGCCCGAGGTGATGCGCGCCCTCGCCTCCCTCCTCGAACGGACTGGTTCCGCTGCGGCGCTCACCGCAGCCCGGCGCTCGGCGCGCGTGCCCGGCGAGTTGGCCGCGCCGCTGGTGCTGCTCGTCGTCACCGCATCACTCGCGACCTTCACCGCGAGCCTGGCGGTCACCCTCGACCGTCAGCTGGTCGACGAGGCACATCACCGCATCGGTTCGAGCGTCTCGGTCGTCGACACCGGGCGGACCGGCGTGGTGGCGATCCCCGCTGTCGTCGTCGAGGCTGCGACATCGCCCGTCGCGCCGTCGGCCGATGAGCGACTCCGCGAGCCGCCGACGGCCGACATCCATGTGCCGTTGGCCGCGTACGCGGATCTCTGGGGTGTCAACCGTGCCTCGCCGATCGTGGAGACGACCGGATCGGCCCTGCACGACGACGGGGCGATTCCTGGAGTCCGATACGTCGGCGTCGATCCGGTCTCGTTCGCCGATCTCTCCTTCTGGCGATCGGACTACGCCGACGAGGATCTCGACACGTTGATGGCCCGACTCGCCGTCACCCCCGACGGTGCGCTCATCACGTCCGACCTGGCGCGTCGTCACGGCCTGCGGATCGGGGAGACGATCAGGCTCGATCTGCGCGACTCGCGCCCGCTCGGTCGCGTCGCGTACGACGCAGAGGTCGTCGGCGTGGTCGACCAGTTCCCGCGCTGGTCACCCGACGACGACGTCGGGTTGGTCATCGGGCGGGCTGACACCCTGGCCGCTGTCAGCAGTGGATCGCGCGACCGACTCGTCCTGGTGGACCTCGACGCCCGGTTCGACGAGCGTGCCCGGGTCGCCGCCGACGTGGCCAACGCTGGTGGAGACCTCGGTCCCCTGCGGCGCGTGGAGAACATCATCGACCGGGCCCGGACGGATCCCGGTCGTCAGGGTGTGCTGGGCCTCCTCACCCTGGGTGTCGCCCTCGCCGTGGTTCTGACGTTCGCGGGGTTCGTGGTGACGACCGTGACGTCGTTCCGGCGGCGATCGACCGAGCTGGGTGTCCTGCGTGCGATGGGTCTGTCGCGCCGGGAGATGACGACGCTCGCGCTCTTCGATCTGGTCGGCGTCATGACCATCGCACTGGTGGCCGCCGTCGTCGTGGGCGTCGGCCTCGGTCGCTGGTTCATCCCCGAACTCGTCGACACACCGCCGGGAACCGCACCGATGCTGCTCGCCGAGACGTCGTGGTCGTCGACGCTGGCCGTCGTCGTCGGGCTCGGTGGACTCGTGCTCGCGAGCGCAGTCGTGGTCATCGTCGCGCTCCGTCGTGTGCGCGCGTTCGAGGCGATCCGACTGGGGGAGTCGTGACCGCGTCGACGACCGCATCCGCCTCGGGCGGTCTCATCGTTCGGTGTCGCTCGCTCGTGAAGGTGTATCGAACGGCCGAGAGCGAGGTGCAGGCGCTCCAGGGACTCGACCTCGATCTCGAGGCGGGCGAGGTGGTCGGCGTGGTCGGAGCGAGCGGGAGTGGGAAGTCGACGCTGCTCGGGGTGCTCGGCGGACTCGTCGCTCCGACCGCGGGATCGATCGAGAGCGTCGGTGTCGACCTTCTCGCTGCGTCCGACCGCCGCCGGAGTCGTTATCGGCGCACCGACGTGGGCTTCCTGTGGCAGCACTCACACCAGAATCTCCTCGACGATCTCACGGCGCGGGAGAACATCAGCCGGTCGATCGAGGTGGCCGGTGG
>JBCCTP010000170.1:0-8919 GCA_039198505.1 Actinomycetota bacterium
GGACCCGCTGAGGTCGACCCGCAGCTCGACGGGGCGGTCGCGGGATGACCTCGGCAGCCCGGCCGATCGTGATGATCACGGGCGGGAGTCGAGGGATCGGAGCGGCCACCGCCGTCATGGCGGCCGAACGTGGCCACGATGTGGCGATCACGTTCGTGCACGCGTCCGAGTCCGCGGACCGGGTCGTCGACGCCTGCGCTGCCGTCGGTGCCACCGCCGTGGCCGTCCGCGCCGACGTGGTGAACGAAAACGACATCGTGGCCGCCTTCGACGAGACCGTGTCGGCCCTCGGCGTCCCGAGCCTGTTCGTCAACAATGCCGGACTGCTCGATCGTGCGTCGCGCGTCGAGGACCTGGACGTCGACCGGATCCGACGCGTCTTCGCGGTGAACGTCGTCGGTGCCTTCGTCGCCGCGCGCGAGGCGGTGCGTCGCATGTCCACTCGGTTCGGAGGATCCGGCGGGTCGATCGTGAACGTGTCGTCGGCGGCCGCATATCTCGGCAGCCCGAACGAGTACGTCGACTACGCGGCGTCGAAGGGTGCGATCGACACGATGACGATCGGACTCGCGAAGGAGGTCGCCGCCGACGGCATCCGGGTCAACGCCGTGCGGCCGGGTCTCATCCACACCGACATCCACGAGCTGTCGGGCATCGAGGACCGGATCGGAAAGTTGAAGGGCGGCGTCCCGCTGCAGCGGGGCGGCACGGCCGACGAGGTCGCCGAGGCGATCCTGTGGCTCGGCGGTGATGCGGCGAGCTACGTGACCGGAACCCTGCTCGACGTCTCGGGAGGACGATGAAATGACCGACACTCCGTCCGAGCCGATCGATCCCGTCGATCCGGTCGATGCGTCACCCGACAACCTGCATCGCAACGTTCGCAAGGTGATCGCCGCCGGTCGAGAGCTCGGCGTCGAGGTCGTGCCGCACAGCTACCCCCAGGGCGCCAAGACCGCACAGGACGCCGCCGACGCGATCGGCGTCGAGGTCGGTCAGATCGTGTAGAGGCTGATCTTCGGTGTCGACGACTATCTCGTGCTCGCGTACGTGAGCGGGTCGAACCAGCTCGACGAGTCGAAGCTCGCAGCCGCTGCGGGCGGCGAGCGCTGTCATCGCGTCGACGCCGACGCGGTCCGCTCCGCGACCGGATACCCGATCGGTGGTGTGCCACCGTTCGGTCACGACTCCGAGCTCGCCGTCTTCATCGATCCCGACCTCCTGACCCACGACGAGGTCTGGGCGGCCGCGGGCACCTGGAACGACGTCTTCCCGATCACGCCGGCCGCCCTCGTCGAGGCGAGCGGCGGAGCCGTGACCGACCTCAAGCGCTGACGGCCGCCGCAGCGAGCGGTCGACGGGCGGTCAGAACGTCGACAGCAGATCTCCGACCCGGTGGTCCTGAGCTGCGAGGACCGGGCGCAAGTGGAGCTGCTCGAGCAACTCGGTGCCGCGCTCGTTGCCACCCTGGAGGTCGTGGGTGATCACCTGTGCGGTGGTCTGCTGGAGGAGGCAGAGGCGGTACTCGAGCATCGCCTGGTCGAGGTCGTAGTCGATGCCCGCAGCGCGGACGCGCTCGACGTATCGCTCGATCACGGCGTGCTCGTGCTCGCGCCGGAGCTCGGGGTCCATCGATCCGGCCAACAGGTTCGTGACGTCCCACATCCCCCAGTGGCGAGTCGAGAGCTGGAAGTCGACCACGGTGACGTCTCGGTCCTCGCCGCCCACCCGACCGCCGAAGAGGTAGTTCTCGGCCCGGCAGTCGGTGTGGGTGAACGTCGGCGTGCCGAGCGAGACGAGATGGTCGAGCATCTCGGCGTATCGGTCACATGCGTGTCCGATCTGGTTCATGAACGCCGGGTCGACCCGATCGCCGAAGTGTTCGGCGAAGCCCGGGAAGCGCTCGGTCGCCATGACCTGGCCGCCCTTGTAGAGGTCGTTGTTCATCGGTGGGAGCCACGTGAGGCCGAACAGTTCGTCGGTGCCCCAGAACTGGGTGTGCAGCGGGGTGATGGTCGAGATGATCGTCTCGACCTCGTCGACGCTGAGGCCCGCGATCTGGTCGGGGCACGTCGCGCCGACGACGTCCTCGATCAGCAGCACGAAGGGGATGCCACCGTCGCCGCACTCGGCGAGGTAGGGCTGGGCGACCGGGATCGACACGTCGCCGGCGACGTGCTGATAGAAGCTGACCTCGCGGAGGTAGAAGCCCATCATCGACGCGAGGAACACACTCTCCGGCGCCGGCGACTGGCACTTCGCCACCACGGTCGGCGGACCGGTCTCGCCCGCGGCGTAGGTCAGCGACAGTCGGGCGAGTTCGCCGAGGATGCCGACGCCCTCGGCGAAGTGGGCGGTGTCGACGCCGACGATCGTGCCGAACCGTTCGTCGTCGGCCAGCGCCGTGTTCAACCAGTCGACCGTGATGTCGTCGACCTGCGCCGGGATGCCGACCGATGCCGTCTGCTCGCTCATCGACGAGACGGTAGGTGTCCGGCTCGTCGGCGAACGTGTCGGCGTCGCGCGCGTCGGTCGGGTGGTTCGACCGTTCGTCAAGGGCGTCGGTGGAATCGCGGGATCGAGTCGATGGTGACCTCGACCGTGATCGTGGTGCCACCCTCATGGGTGACACCGTCCTCGTCCACCCACGACCCCGGCGGGAGGGGAACGAGCCGGGCGTTCGCCGCCCGTTCGAGCACCGGGGCGACGAGGAGGTCGGGGCCCAGCAGGAAGCAGTCGTTGACCGACTCGAGGCCGGCGTCGGGGAACTCGTAGCAGAGGGGCCGCATGATCGGATCGCCCGTCGCCACCCAATCGTGCGCGAGGTCGATGATCCGTTCGTGGACCTCGGCGCGCCGGTCGACGGTGGCGTGGACGACCTCGGCGTGACGACCGTCGAGCACGCGCCACGGCGCCGCCGAGAACTGCATCATCGGGCAGAACGCAGCGACCTGGGCGTGGCGGACGAACACCTCGGGATCGATGCGATCCTCGTCGAAGTCGAGGTATTGGCCCCCGCCGATCATGTCGGGCGCACCGCACGGCATGCCGAGCAGGCCTTGGGCGAGGTGATCGGGCACCAGCTTCGCGATCCCGTGTTCGCCCCATCCGTGATCGGCGTCGGACAGGCGCATCGCCAGGCCGCGACCACCGAGGTTCCACCCGGCGCGCAGTTCGTTGAACTCGAACTCGTCGGCGAACGTGCCGTACCGGTGCACCTGCCCGACCGGCGTCACCGGGACCGACGTGCGGTCGCCGACCCGGTACATGTCGGGGTCGGCTCCGTCGAACTTGAAGCCGGCGACCCCCACGTCGGTCTGCAACCGCACGAGCTGATCTCGGAACCACGAGCGGGCATGGTCGCCGGTCAGATCGAGGACCGCGCTGTGTCCGTTCCACCACCGACGGATGACCGGTTCGCCATCGCCGTCGGTGATCAGCATGCCCGCGTCTCGGCGTCGGAGGTACTCGATGCCGTCGGGGCTGACGTACGGGCAGACCCACAGCATCACGCTGAAGCCGAGTTCGTCGAGTTCGCGGACCATTCCGGCTGGATCGGGAAATCGATCCGCCCGGAACCTCCAGACCCCGTAGTCCTCGCTCCAGTTGTCGTCGATGATCAGGACGCCGGGCGTGTAGCCGTGCTCGAGGATCTGGCGCGCGTACGCGAGCACCGTCGCCTGCGTGGGTTCGTACAGCAGCTCGATCCACGTGACCCACTGAGGAGTGAACATCGCAGTCGCGGGCAGACGCCGAGGTGTGCGGTGGACGTGCTCTGCCGCCCACCTCGTGGCGTCGCGGAGCGTCGTCCCAGCGACCTCCACGTGCACGTCGCCGATCACGTCGATCCGGTCGGCGCCGACCGAGAATCGAAACGCCTCGTCGGATCGAACGATCCGACCGCGGTTCGAGAGCAGGAGACCGGCGGCCTGATTCCCGCCGTGGTCGACGAGATCGACCTCGACGCCGGGGGAGAAGGGCATCCGTCGACCGTCCGAGACGCGGCCGCCCCACCACACCTCCCCGGGGAGTGTTCTCACGTGACGCGGAACTGCTCGGGGTCGACGGCGATGAACGTCGCGGTCGCACGAGCGACGACCGTTCCCGGCGGCGGAGGATCGTTGGCGGGCTCGCCGGGTCGGGAGGGCACGAGGCGCAGCGGGGCTGGTCCCTCGACGGTCAGCTCGCCGTCCATCTTCATCTTCCGGCCGTCGCGCTCGGCGAGTCGGACGCGACAGGCCAGGGGGACCCCGATCGGCGTGCCGGCCTCGTAGCGGATGCCGAGTTCGCCGGTGAACGCCGCCTGCTGCTCGATGGTGAGCACGAAACCGAACAGGTCGTCGAACAGCGCGGCCACGATGCCGCCGTGGCTCCGTCCCGGTGCTCCCTCGTGCGCCGGTCCGAGCGTGAGCCGGCCCACGGCCTCACGGTCCTCCCGACGTACCTCGACGTCGAACCCGAGCGGCGCCGACCGGCCCGAGACGGGTCGCTCGTCGAAGCTGTACATCAACTCACCCGATGCGGGGGCGGGTCCCCAGTCGCCGGTCGGACGCTCGGTGACCCGATCACGACGCGGGCGCTCCTCGAGGGACTGCATCCACCGTTCGAGATCGTCCGCCAACCGAGCCAACTCCTCGAGTTCGATGAGATGTCCGGAGATCGCATGCCCGAGCTGGCGATATGCACGGCCGACCCGGGCTCGTGCGTCGGCGACCGCTGGAACGAACGGGGAGGAGGGTCGATCGCTCATCCTTCGGTCATACCCGATGACGACATCCGGCACGCGATCCGGACCATCGCTGGCTTCCTCTGCGCCGAGGAGAGCGCACTCAGCCCGTGGTGGTGGCGCTGGCGTCGTCGAGCGCGTTGGCCAGCGTGTTCCAGCCGAGCACGGCGCACTTGATCCGCACGGGGAACTTCACGACGCCTTGGAGCGCCTCGAGATCGCCCAACGAGACCTCGTCGTCGCCGTCGACCAGTTCGACCTCGTCGATCCCCATCATCGACTTGAAACGGCGCAGCAGGGCTCGAGCCTCGGACACCGGCTTGCCGAGAACCGCCTGGCTCATCATGGAGGCCGACGACTGCGAGATCGAGCACCCCTGTCCGCCGATCTTGATGTCGGCGACGACTGCCTCGTCACCCTCACCGTCGAGAAGCAGGAACAAGGTGATCTCGTCGCCGCACAGCGGGTTGTGGCCGTCGATCCGGGTCGCCGGAGGCGTGTCGAGCTCACCGCGGTTCCGCGGAGTGCGGTAGTGGTCGAGGATGATCTCTCGGTAGAGGTCTTCGAGTCCTGGCATGGTTCGTGGGTCCCGGGAGTGGTGTCGGCCGTCGGGTCGACGTCTCAGAAGCCGAAGATATCGGTGGCGCCGTCGAGGCCATCGGCCAGGGCGTCGACGTCGGCTTCGTCGTTGTACAGGTAGAGGCTGGCGCGCGTGGTGGCGTTGACCCCGAGGGTCTTCATGAGCGGCTTCGCACAGTGGTGCCCGGCGCGCACACAGACGTTGGTCTCGTCGAGCACCTGGCTCACGTCGTGCGGGTGCAGGTCGCGGAACTCGAACGACAGCACGCCGCCGCGCTCCTCGACGTTGTCGGGTCCGTAGATGGTGATCTCGTCGCCGAAACGCCCGTGCAGCGTGTCGAGTGCGTAGCGGGTGAGGTCCATCTCGTGGCGACGCACGTCGGCCATGCCGAGACCCTCGAGGAACTCGACGGCGGCGGCGAGACCGACGGCCTCGACGATGGGGGGCGTGCCGGCCTCGAACTTGGCCGGCACGGGAGCGGTGGTGAACCCGTCGAACGTGACCGTGTCGATCATGTTCCCGCCGCCGAGGAACGGTGGCATCGCGTCGAGGATCTCCATGCGTCCCCAGAGCATCCCGATGCCGGACGGCCCGCACATCTTGTGGCTCGAGAACGCGACCAGGTCGGCGCCCCACGCCTGCACGTCGGTGACGTTGTGCGGGATGAACTGGCACGCGTCGACGACGGAGAGCGCACCGGCCTCGCGGGCCCGACGGCACAGCATCTCGGTCGGCGGAATCGTGCCGAGCACGTTCGACATCGCGGTGAACGAGAGCACCTTGGCGCCGTCGAGCAGATCGTCGAGGTCGGTGAGATCGAGGCGACCGTCGGACGTGATGGGGATCCACCGCAGCTCGATGCCACGTTCGGCGACGAGCATGTGCCACGGGACGATGTTGGCGTGGTGCTCCATCTCGGTGAGCACGACCACGTCACCCTCGGAGAGGTTGGCCCGGCCCCAGGCCTGAGCGACCAGGTTGAGTGCCTCGCTGGCGTTCTTGGTGAAGATGACCTCGTCGGCCGACGGTGCGTTGATGAACCGGGCGATGGCCTGTCGGCCGGCCTCGTACGCCTCGGTGGCCTCGCCGGCGAGTCGGTACGAGCTGCGATTGATGGGCGCGTGCGACGTGGCCATGAAGTCGTTCATGGCGTCGATGACCTCGGTGGGCTTCTGCGACGTGTTGCCCGAGTCGAGGTAGACGATGCGGTGGCCGTCGATGGTGCGACCATCGAGGAGGGGGAAGTGGCGGCGGATCTCGGCGACGTCGAACATCGTGCGGTCCGGCCTCAGCCTGCGGCCCCGGCGCTCGCCTCGGCCTCGGCGCGGAAGGCCTCGTAGCCGTCGGTCTCGAGTGTGGCCGCGAGTTCCATGCCGCCGCTGGCCACGATGCGTCCGTCGACCAGGATGTGGACGTGATCGGGGGCGACCTCGTCGAGGAGCCGCTGATAGTGGGTGATGAGAACCACGCCCATCTCGGGTCGCTCGGCCCGGACCGCCTCGATCCCGGTGGCGACGATGCGGAGGGCGTCGATGTCGAGACCCGAGTCGGTCT
This sequence comes from Actinomycetota bacterium, assembly GCA_039198505.1. Taxonomy (GTDB): domain Bacteria; phylum Actinomycetota; class Acidimicrobiia; order Acidimicrobiales; family Ilumatobacteraceae; genus Ilumatobacter_A. The sequence goes on from JBCCTP010000170.1 coordinate 6,861, forward strand.
CGTCGAGGATGGCGACCTCGGGCTCGAGGATCGCCATCTGCATGACCTCGTTGCGCTTCTTCTCGCCGCCGGAGAACCCCTCGTTGAGGTAGCGGTCGACGAACGACGAGTCCATGCCGAGCCGCTTCATCCAGTCCATCGTGGCGAGGCGGAGCTCGAGGACCGACAGATCGACACCTTTGCGGGCCGACAGCGCCTGGCGCAAGAACTGGATGACCGACACCCCCGGGATCTCCTGCGGATACTGGAACGCGAGGAACACCCCGGCCTTGGCCCGATCGTCGACCTCCCAGTCGGTGATGTCGTCGCCGCGGAGCTTCACCGAGCCCGCGGTGACCTCGTACTCGGGCGATCCCATCAGGGCGTTGCCGAGCGTGGACTTGCCGGAGCCGTTCGGGCCCATGATGGCGTGCACCTCGCCGGGCATCACCGTGAGGTCGAGGCCGCGGAGGATCTCGTCGGCGTCTCCCTCGGCCGGGCGGGCGCGGAGCCCCTCGATGGAGAACAGCGGGTCCACGGCATCACTCACGTTGCGAATTCTACGGCCGGGACCGTGTTTTCTCCCGGGCCGAGCCAGGTGACGGTCGGCCTATCGTGGCGTCGATGGCGGACCGGGTCGAGAGGCTGACGAACCTCCTCGCTCTCCTCCTGGAGACCATCGAGCCGCTCGCACTGACGCAGATCGTGGCCGAACTCGACGGGCAGTACTCGGGGTCCGACGCCTCGATCCGTCAGGCGTTCGAGCGCGACAAGGCGGCGCTGCGATCGATCGGGGTTCCGATCGACACGATCGTCCACGAGGGCACGGAGCTGGCGGGACAGACCCGCTACCGGATCGACCGGGGCCGGTACGAGCTCGCTGACCTGGAGCTCGAGGCCGACGAGATGAGGGCTCTGCAGGTCGCGGTCGCCACCACCCGCCCGAGCGGCGGACGCGACGCGCTGTGGAAGCTCGGCGGCGCGCTCGACGACGATCGTGCGGCGGTCACGGCGGTCCTCCCCGATCATCCCGAGCTCCCCACGTTCCGGGCGGCGGTCGCCTCGCGCTCGCGGGTCGAGTTCGAGTACGGCGGCGAGCGGCGCTCGGTCGAGCCGTGGGGAGTGCTCCTGCGCGGCGGGTTCTGGTACCTGGTCGGATTCGACCACCTGCGGGCAGCGAAGCGGACGTTTCGGGTCGATCGCATCGACGGTGTCGTGTCCGTCGGTGACGCGGGAGGTTTCGAGCGGCCCTCCGACTTCGATCCGCGTGACGCGTTCCCGCGTGATCCGAAGCAGATCGGCCATGCGAGCGACGACGGATTCGAGGCGTTGGTCCGGATCGATCGCGTGCGGGCGGCGGCGATCGAACGGGAGGTCGGGTCCGATTGCGTCGAGGCGCGAGGCGATGACGGTTCCATCGAAGTCCGGGTGCCGGCGACCAATCTGCCGGCCTTCCGGTCGTGGGTGCTGGGTCTGACGACGCATGCCGTCGTGCTCGAGCCCGACGAGGTGCGCCGGGACCTCCTCGACTGGTTGGGTCGATCGATCGGCGAGGAGGCGGCGGGTCGATGAGTGGACCCGCCAGCGCTGCCGATCGGCTCCAGCGATTGCTCGTGATGCTGCCGTGGCTGATGGAGCGGGGCGAGGTCCCGCTCGAGGAGGTCGCCGAGCGTTTCGAGATGTCGACCGACGCCGTGGTCAGCGAACTCGAGTTGGTGGCGATGTGCGGACTGCCGCCGTACGTCGACGAGATGGTCGACGTCTTCGTCGACGACGGGCTCGTGTTCGTCGGTGTCCCGCGTCTGTTCACGCGGGCGCTTCGTCTCACGGCCCCGGAAGGTTTCTCGTTGCTCGCGGCGGGTCGAGCGGCGATGGAACTGCCCGGTGCCGACGTGGACGGTCCGCTCGCCCGCGGGCTGCAGAAGCTGTCCGTGGCGCTGGCCGACGACGCTGGTTCCGGCGGGCCCGGGGGAGGCGGGGCCGATGACACCGCCGGGGTCGCGATCGACCTCGAACGTCCGCCGTACGCCGACGCGATCACCGATGCCGTTCCCGACGGCGCCGAGCTGGCGATCGCCTA
>JBCCTP010000171.1:0-8905 GCA_039198505.1 Actinomycetota bacterium
CCACCCCCCCCCCGCCACCCACCCACGCCCCCTCCCACCCGACAGCCTCCTCGCTCCGCGGCGCCCGCCCGCCGCGCCGACCCGCGCCGCGATCGCTCTCGACCAGGGGATCTCGACCGAGCAGATCATCGCGGCCGGCGCCGTGCTCGCCGCGGTCGTGCTGCCGCACCTGTCGGTCGGGACAGCGGTTCACGAACGCTTCACGAACCGGTCCGTACCGTGGCGACCGTGGCTGCCCCGACACCGAGTTCCGCGCCCGTCGTCGAACCGGGCGAACGCTCCGGCGACCTCGGCGCGCACGAGCCTGGCGCGCTCGTCGACCGATGGCGCTACCCCGACGACGGCGGCCGAGATCGCCGACTCGATCTGCTGCGCGGATACGCCCTCGCCGCGATGGCGATCAACCACTTCGGTCTGAGTCAGAGCTACCTCCACGAGGCGAGCGGCCGCGCGGGATTCCTCATCTCGGCGGCGGAAGCCTTCCTGTTCATCTCCGGGTTCACGCTCGGGTTCATCACGATCGGACGGACGCCCGAGCAGGCCACGACACGGCTCGCCGCTCGGACGTGGACCGTGTACCTCGCGACCGTCGGGATCTCACTCGGGTTGGGCCTCGTCGCACTGACCACCCACCTCCAGCTGTGGGGAGAACTCGAGGCCGGCTCGTTCGCCGGCGTGTGGGCGTGGATCGGTCAGGTCCTCGTGCTCCGCACGGCGTTCAACGGTGCAGACATCCTCATCGCGTACGTCCTCTACCTCGCCGTGGCGATCGGCGCGCTCCGGCTCATGACCGCGGGCCGCGCATGGGTCGTGGTCGCCGCCACCGTCGGTGCCTACACGTTGAGCCAGCTCGCACCCACCGAGTCGGTGACCTTCGGGTTCGCCTCGTTCCGGGCCCTGCTGCCCAACACACCGCTGTTCTTCGGCGGGCTCATCATCGGGTTCCACCGTCACCGGATCGCCGCGGCGTGGAACGGCGTCCCGTTCCGGGGCGCGCTCGACGGTGTCATCGTCGCCGTCGGCATCGGTCTGGCATGGCTGCACTCCAACGACTGGGCGGGATGGGAATGGCTCGGCGAGCGAGTCGCCGGACCGGATCTCACCGAGCCGCTGGGCCTCCGCGAGTTCGAGATGCCGCTCGTGCCGCTGTTGATCGTGTTCCTCTACCTGCGGATCGCCTGGCTGATCGCCGACCTCCTCTGGCGGCCTCTCCGCCGCTCGCTCGGCTGGTTCCTGCTCCCGCTCGGCGAGGCCTCGCTGTTCACGTTCACGATGCACCTGGTCGCCATCCCCGTCGTGATCAACCTGCCGTGGTGGCCCGACGACGACATCGGGCGCTGGGCTGCGACCGGATGGGTCGTGCTCTACCTCGCGGTGATCTACGGCGCAGTGCTCTGCCGCCGGCGAGTACTCGACTGGCTCCGCGCGGGCGGGTCCGGACGGGAGCGCATCCGGCGCCACGGACCATTGGCGACGGTCGGTCTGCTTCTCGTCGCCGTCCTCCTGGTGAGTCCGTCATCCGCCGGAGCCGCTGGCTCGTTCGGCTCGGGCGACGGCGGATTCGACGAAGAGTTCGACGACGAGTTCGACGAGGAGGTCGGGGGCGAGTTCGAGGGGATCGACGAGGAGCTCTGGGTCACGGTCGGCACACAGATCGACCGGTACGTGGCCGGCGAGGGATCGGCCGACGACGTGCTCGCGCTGCTCCCGGCCGGTACCGATCCCGGCCGACGATCCGAGATCGCCGCGATGCTCGCCGACGATCCCTGGTCGGCAGAGGAAGCGATCGTGCTTCTCATCGCCGGGTCGGACGAGCCGGCCGACGAGTGAGCGTGCGTCAGCCGAGCGGGTCGGGGCGACCGATCCCGCGGAGCACCGCCGACCACACGAGATCGACCTGCGAGGAGTGCATCGTCGACGGCGGCAGCGACTCGAGCCAGTCGATCAGCCGCTGACCCTCGACGTCGACGACGCCCGGTGCCACCTCGTCGGCGGCCGGACGCTCGGCGTCGGGAGTGCCCCAGAACGCCTTGGCGAGCGTGCGACAGTCGATGCCCACCGAGCGGGTCAGATCGTCGACCGCCCCGCGGGCCGTGGCGGCGGCCATCGTGGCCTCCGGGGTGAGTGTCCGTCCGCCATCGACGGCGGCGGGTCGGTCGGAGAGGACGGTCTCGATGGCGATCACGCCGGGAGGACCGATCACCACGTGGTCGACACCGCCGAGACGGTCGGTCGGGACCTCGTGCACCACTCGCCACCCCGGACTCGACAGTGACGACAGCCGTTCGGACGTCAGACGGACCGCGGCCGGCGCCCGATCGTCGGTGTCGGGTGACATGCGGGCGATCGCCCGGCGGTACCAGAACCAGAACGCCACGAGCGCGACGATGCCGAGGACCAGGGGGATCAGGACGGAGACCCGCACCCGGCCAGTACAGCAGGCCGGTCCACGCGGATCGGGTTTCGTCCCGCCGGACCTGCGGGAACGGCGCGTTCAGAGTCGACGAATCGGACTCGACGACGGACTCCGATCGACGAGTCGCACCGACCCGTCGATGACGATCGCCCGGTCCTCGGACACGACGATCGGGTTGAGGTCGAGCCGGTCGATCTCGGGGTGGGCCGAGCACAGCTGCGATGCCTGCACGATGAGATCGATGAGGCGCGACCGGTCGAAGTCGGCCTCGTCGATGGCCGCCCCGACCCTGGTCTCGCCCAATGCGGCGCCAGCGGCGGCGGGTGACAGCGGTGCGACGCGCGACGATCGGTCGGCGACGATGTCGGCGTCGGTCCCGCCGTACCCGACCGACACGACCACCCCCACCTGCTCGTCGTACTCACACACGACCCGAGCGTTGATCCCGGGCTCGGTCATCTCCTGGACCACCAGCAAGCCGGCGTCGTCGCCCAGCGACGCCCGCATCGCCTCGACCGACTCGTGCACGTCGTCGGCATCGACGAGGTCGAGCGCGAGCCCGGCCGCGACCGACCGACCCGGCCGTCGGCGCGCCGACTTGATGGCGACCGGGTAGCCGATGCGTTCGGCCACCTCGACCGCCTCGCCGGGCGACGTGGTGGCCGACCGTGCCGCCTCGATGCCGTAGGACGCGAGGAGTCGGCCGACGTCCTCGACCGGGAGCAGGTGGGGCTCGCCGTCGAGTCCGGCCTCGTCGAGGCACGTCCGGATCAGATCGTGCGCGCGTGCCGGTTCGACGTGTCGGGCGGGCTCGGGTGCGCTCTGCGTCTCCTGCTCGAGCCAGCGGGCGTACCCGTACGACCGACCGAGGGTGGCGGCCGCCGGCTCGGGGAACGCGAACGCCGGGACCGCCGACGTCGGGGTGATCGGACCGTCCTCCGAGCCGATCATCACCGCCAGGATCGGCTTCGGCGAGTCGGACGCGGCCTCGTTGACCGCTCCCGCGACGACCGCCTGGAAGGCCGGGATCGGTGGCGCGTACACGACGATGATCCCGTCGACGCCGTCGTCGGCGCGAGCTGCCGCGATGGCGCGACCGTATGCCTCTCCGTCGGAGCGCCAGTCGAGAGGGACGTCGACCGACACCGGCTCGAGTCCGGCGGCCTCGAGCGCGGCGACGGTGAGTGTGGTCGGGCTGGGTGAGTTCGAGATGACCGCGACGCGAGGTCCACGCAGCACCGGCTGACACGACAGGACGCGGCAGGTGTCGAGCAGTGCGGCGACGGTCGGCACCTCGATGAGCCCCGCCGACTGGTCGAGTGCGGTGAACTCGTCGTGCCGCGCTGCCGCGCCGGTGCGGACCGCGACGATCGGACGCTCCCGCGAGACCCGTCGTGCGATGCGCTGGAACTTGCGCGGGTTGCCCAGGGTCTCGGTGTAGATCGCGACGACCCGCGTGTTCTCGTCGTCCTCCCAGAACTGCAGCAGGTCGTTCGCCGAGACGTCGCTCTTGTCTCCCAGCGACACGAACCAGGAGACGCCGAGCCCGATCGCCTGCGCACGTCGGAGCACCGAGGCGCCGAGGGTGCCGGACTGCATCGAGATGGCCACACCTCCCGGATCGAGGGTGACGTCGACGAGAGCGGCCTGGAGGCGGGACGCGTCGTGCAGCGACGCGACCCCCATGCTCGACGGGCCGATGATGCGGAGGCCGTTCCGTCGAGCCCGAGTGACGAGCGCGGGCACGTCGACGGCCGCGTCGCCCTCGGGACCGTCGTCGTGTGCGGCGGTGACGATGACGGCGCCGCGCATCCGCTTCTCGATGCAGGCGTCGATCGTGGAGTCGAGAGCCTTCGTGGGAACCGCGATCAGCGCGAGCGACACGTCGTCGGGGAGATCGCCCACATCGCCGTAGCACCGGTGTCCGTCGAGGTCTTCGAGGCGAGGGTTCACGGGATACACCGGGACGTCGACGCTGTCGCGGACGTGATCCCACAGCAGGCGACCGACCGAGTGGGCACGGTCGCTCGCTCCGACCACGGCGACGGCGCGGGGGAAGAAGATGCGGGCGACCGCTCGGGAGTCGGCTCGCTGCTCTCGCCGCTCGACCGAGTCGAGGAAGTCGTCGGTCGTCGCCAGCTCCCAGTCGAGGTCGATCACTCCCGACTCGAACCGCCGCTGGAGTGGCCACCCCGCTTTGGCGAACACGGCCAGCATGCCGCGGTTCTCCGCGAGCACCTCGGCGGTGAATCGCTCGACGTCGTGGGAGCGAGCGATGGCGGCGAGGTGTTCGAGCAGGAGGGTGGCGATGCCGCGACCCGAGTGCTCGTCGTCGACCATGAACGCGGCCTCCGCGTCGTCGCGGCCGGCGTAGCGCTCGTAGCTCGCCCACGCGATGAACTCGCCGCGGATCTCGACCGCGAGTGCCGCTCGGTCGACCATGTCGACGTCGGTGAAGTGGGCGAGTTCCTTGTCCGAGAGCGTGGGCTTCGGCGAGAAGAAACGTCGGTACTGGCTCTCGGACGACTGGCGCTCGTGGAAGGCGAGGAGAGCCGGTCGGTCGTCGGGCGTGAGCGGCCGGATGACGGCTGTCTCGCCGTCGCCGAGCACCACGGTGGAGGTCCAGTGGGATCCCTCGGTCGCGGCGTCCGTGCTCACCGGCCCCAGCATGTCAGCACCGGGACGCTGTCGTACGATGGCGGTCGATGGATCGTCCGATCGCCGTGTTCGCGGCCACCGAGAGCGACACCCACGCGGTCCCGAGCGGGCACCCGGAACGGATGGGGCGGGTCGAGGCGTCGCTGGCCGGAATCCCTGCGGCGGGGCTGGCCGAGGCGGTTCGGATCGTCCCGCCACGCCTCGCCACCGTCGACGAGGTCACTCGGGTCCACGAGCCGTCGTACGTCGAGCGGCTGCGGAAGTTCTGCGCGGGCGGTGGAGGGGCGATCGACGCCGACACGTTCGCCGCGCCGGGCTCGTTCGAGACTGCGCAGCGTTCAGCCGGGGCCGTGCTCGACGCGGTCGACGCGTTGAAGCGAGGCGAGGCCGACGTCGCGTTCGCGGCCGGTCGTCCTCCCGGTCATCACGCCGTGGCCGACACGGCGATGGGCTTCTGTCTCTTCAACAACGTCGCGGTCGCAGCAGCTGCGCTCGCCGACGAGGGCGAGCGGGTGGCGATCGTCGACTGGGACGTCCACCACGGCAACGGCACGCAGGACATCTTCTACGACGACCCCCGCGTGCTGTACGTGTCGACGCACCAGTCGCCGCTGTACCCCGGCACGGGACGGGCCGACGAGGTCGGTGCGGGCGACGGGGTGGGCGCCAACCTCAACATCCCGCTCCCGCCCGGCACCCGAGGTGATGTGCTCCGTCGGGCGTTCGACGAGGTGGTCCTCCCGGTGATCGAGAGGTTCGCGCCGACGTGGTTGTTCATCTCGGCCGGTTACGACGGGCATCGCAACGATCCGCTCGCCAACCTCGAGTTCTCGTCGGCCGACTACGCCGACATCGCACTGCGCCTCCGGCAGGCGGTTCCCGAGCGACGCCTGGTGGTCGCCCTCGAGGGCGGCTACGACTTCGACGCGCTGTCGCTGTCAACGGGTGCGACGCTCAGCGCACTCGTCGACGGCGACTACCGACCCGAGTCGGCGTCGACCGGTGACCTCGGCGGCGCCATGATCGACGCCGCCCGCAGTCGCTGGCAGGTCTGACGACAGTGTGTGCCTGACCCACACTGTCGCAGGGCGGCGATGGTGGTGGATCAGGCGACAGTGTGTGCCTGACCCACACTGTCGCTAGCGGGAGAGGATCGTGACGCCGGAGATGCCGGGGGCGCCGTACACGTGTGTGTACGCCGTCTTCGGCTCGTTGGGGACCTGACGGTCGCCGGCCTCGCCGCGGAGCTGGAGCACGTTCTCGTAGACCTGGCGAAGCCCCGATGCTCCGATCGGCTCGCCGTTGGCGAGGCAACCGCCGTCGGTGTTGACCGGCAGGCGACCGTCGATCTCGGTCTCGCCCATGGCGAGCATCTTCTCCTGCTCGCCGTGCTCGCAGAAGCCGTTCTCGGCCATGTGCATGATCTCGGCGCCGGCCTCGGTGTCCTGGAGCTGCGCGACGTCGATGTCGTCGGGGCCCAGACCGGCCTGCTCGAAGGCCGCCTGCGACGCATCGACTGTCGGGCCGGCGTTGTGCTCGAGTGCGATGTGCGGGGCCATCACCTCGAACGACCCGAACCGTCGCGAGCGCACGACCGCGGACTTCAGGAAGACCGGCTTGTCGGTGTACTTGTGCGCCGACTCGGCCGGGGCGAGGATCATGGCCACTCCGCCCTCACCCGGCGAGCAGAACATGTACTGCGTGAGCGGGTAGCTGAGCATCGCCGACTCGAGGACCTGCGCCTCGCTCAGCTCCTTGCGTCGCCACGCCATCGGGTTCTTGGCCCCGTTGCGGAACGCCTTCGCCGACACGCGCGCCAGCGAGTCGTGGCTGATGCCGTACTCGTGCATGTACCGGTTGATCTTCATGCCGAAGAACTGCGTGGTGAGCGCCATACCCGAGGCGCCGTACCAGTCGGAGAGCCCCGCGCCCTTCGTGTTGACGCGGAACGCTCCGCGCTCGTGCTTGTCGAAGCCGATCGCGATGCCGAGCTCGGCCATGCCGGCCTTGATGGTGTTCACGGCGCTGAACAGCGCCGACCCGCCGGTGGCGCAACCGTTCGCCACGTTGATGAACTGCAGGCCGGTGAGTCCGAGCTGGCTCACCATCGTGTCCGGCGCACCGGCGGCGGCCGACCCGCCGAACGCGAACTCGATGTCCTCCCACTTCACGCCGGCGTCCTTGCACGCTTCGCGTACGGCGTGGGCTCCCTGCTCCATTCCGGTCACCCCTTCGGTGCGACCGAAGGGGTGCATGCCGATGCCGACGATGGCGACGTCGTTGCTCATGAGCTGGCTCCGTTCGAGTTCGAGTGTCCGGTCGGGGCGAAGGCGAACGTCATGACCTCGTCGCCGTCGTCATTGGTGTACAGCGGGACCAGCGTGAGTTCCATCTCCATGCCGATCTCGAGCTTCTCGGGGTCGGACTCGGTGAGTCGGGTCTCGACCTTGACCTGTCCGGGCAGCTCGACGTACCCGACGCCGAACGACTCGAAGGTCTTGGGGTCGGCGTCACCCAGGTAGGGGGGCGCCTTGGGCGGATATCCCTGAACGGTCCACGTCCACAGCGTGCCGGTCGTCTCGAGTTCGATCGGCACCGTGTCGGTGCTCGCACACTTGGGACAACTCCCCTGAGTGGGGAACATGTGGTTGCCGCAGGTGTTGCAGCGACTGCCGATGAGTCGTGGATCGTCGATCGACGTGATCACGCCGTCGTCCACCGGAACCTGAGCCATGGGTTCGGACTGTACGAGAGCGCCTCGGCGGACGGCGTGTCGAAGCACCCGCCTGTGCGCCATCCTGGGCGGCGATGGACGCGGATGAAGCCGCCAGGGCAGCCAGCGGTTCGGTCGTGCTGCGGTGTCGCGATCTCGACGCGAACGTCGACGTGCTCGTCGAGCGACTCGGCTTCCGGCGCTATTTGGTGAGTCCGGCCGACGACCCTCGTCGAGTCATCGTCGAACGTGGCCGGCTGACAGTCGACGTTCGACGCTCGGACCGGGACGTGCCGGTCGAGCTCGTGCTCGGGTCCACGACGACCGGGTCGGCGTCGGACGAGATCACGCTCCCGAACGGCTCGACGATCGTCGTGGAACCGTCTGTCGAAACGATCGACGTCCCCGACTCACAGCCCGGACTCGTGGTCACTCCGGGTGGCGTCGGCGACTTCGGCTCCGGCCGGGCGGGGATGTCGTATCGAGATCTGCTGCCGGGACGGTGGGGCGGTCGGTTCATCTCGAGTCACATCCACATCGCCGACGGGGGAGAGGTCGCCGACTGGGTCCACTTCCACCGGATCCGCTTCCAACTGATCCACGTGGCGTCGGGCTGGGTCGACGTCGTCTACGAGGACCAGGGCGAGCCGTTCCGCCTGCACGCGGGCGACACGGTCGTCCAGCCACCGGAGATCCGCCATCGCGTCCTGCGGAGCTCACCCGGGCTCGACGTGATCGAAGTCGGCTGCCCGGCCGAACACGACACCATCGCCGACCACGTCCTCCCGTTGCCCAACGATCGGGTTGACCCGAACCGTGTGTTCGGCGGACAGCGCTTCGTCCATCCGCATCGGATCGACCCGGAGGCGGTCGACTGGGTCGTCGAAGGCGTTCGGGCCCGTCCCAGCGGTCTCGGCGACGCCACCGACGGGGTCGGAGACCTCACCACGTTGATCGTCGAGCCGACAGCGGTCGGTCGATCGGTCGTGGTCGACGACGAGGCTGAGTTCGTCCAGCTCGTCTCGACCGGTTCGGGTACGGCGACGATCGTCGTGACCGACCCTGCGGGAGGCGAGCGCGACGTCACTCTCGCCCGATTCGGCGCCGTGGCCCTCCCG
>JBCCTP010000172.1:0-8825 GCA_039198505.1 Actinomycetota bacterium
CGGTCACGTGGCCCAGGCTCACCGCCGGATCGAAGTCGCGATCGATGTCGAAGATGAGGCGGCACCTCACTCCGGTGTCTCGTTCGGCCGCGTCGAGGCCTCGGTCGAGCGCGGCCACGATCCCGCCCAGATCCTGACCCGCCACGAGGTGCCGCGCAGGCGTGAAGAACGTCTCGCGGTACACCAGCCCGTGGGCGGCCCCGTCGACGATCGACTCGTACGCCAGTCGCTCCCAGTCCTCGGGCGTGACCAGGGTCGACTGGACCAACCAGAAGATCTCGAGGAAGCCGGTGAGGTCGTCGTACTCGTACAGCTCGGTGACGTCGTCGGTCGGCATCTCGATGCCGTTCCCGATGGCGAGGTCCTCCACGGTGGCCGGTCGCATCGTGCCTTCGATGTGGCAGTGCAGTTCGACCTTCGGGAGGTCGCGGAACACGTGCGACGCAGGGTCGCGAGAGGTCGCCAGCGTCTCCATCCCGGCACCGTAGAAACCGGCGATGTCGGCCCTGTTTCCGGCCCGTGAAACCTGCCGCGGACCGCTGCGGACGACGGCTCCGATGCGCAACGATGAGTCCGATGCCCGCGAGCCCGCCCGCTCCCGAGTCCGCTTCGACCGTCGCCGCGAGGGGCGGCGCGTGGGCCGAGACGAAGGTCGACGTGGCGACCACCATCGACGACGCTCTGCGCGCCCTTCCGAAGGCGGAGCTCCATCTCCACCTCGAGGGTGCGGTGAGCGCCGAGACCTTCGTCGATCTCGCGGAGCGCAACGACGTCGACGTCCCCCCGCACACCGATCCGACCGGCCTGTACGACTTCGACGACCTCGGTGCGTTCCTCGAGGTGTACTCGCTGGTGTCGGCGTCGATCGTGCGGCGCGCCGACTTCCAGCGGGTCACGTACGAGTGCCTCCAGCGCTGTGCGTCGGCCGGCGCTCGTCACGTCGAGCTGTTCTTCAGTCCCGAGTCCCACCTGGCGCACGGCGTGCCGTACGCCAAGATGCTCGAGGGCATCACGTCCGGTGTCCGCGACGCCGAGATCGACCTGGGCATCACGTGCCTGCTCGTCCCGGCGATCAACCGTGAGCTCGGGGGCGCCCGCGGCGTCGAGTTCGTCGAGATGGTGCAGTCGGTCCGCACCGACGATGTCGTCGGCATCGGTCTCGACTTCAACGAGGTGGGGTTCCCGCCGGACGGATTCGTCGACGCGTTCCGGCTGGCCGAGAGGTACGGCCTGCATCGCACGTCGCACGCCGGCGAGGTCGGACCCGCAGGCAACGTGCGCGACGGGATCGAGCTGCTCGGGTGTGAACGCGTCGACCACGGCTACAACATCGTCGTCGACGACGAGCTGCTCGCCGAGTGCGCCGCATCGCGCATCCCGTTCACCGTGTGTCCGACCACCACCACGTACACGTCGAGCTTCCGCGACCTCGCCGATCCCGGCCACGCCATCCGGGTCATGTTCGATCGCGGGCTCACCATGACCGTGAACTCCGACGACCCCCCGATGTTCGGCATCGATCTCGCCGACGAGTACTCGACGATGCACCACACGATGGGGTTCTCGTTCGACGACCTGGTCGAGCTCGCCCTCAACGGCATCGATGCCGCCTGGGTCGACGAAGGGACCAAGCGCACCTGGCGCGACGAGTGGGGCGCCGAGGTCTCGCGTCTCCGCGAGGCGGTGGCGGCGTGACGCCGGCGGGCTCGTCGTGAGCGCGGTCGACGCCGACCCGGCCGACCGAGCGGTCTACGTCGACTCGTACCCGGTCCACATCGGTTCGCAGCGACGCGAGCTGCCCCTCGTGCCGGTGTCCGACTCGGTGGCCATCTCGCTCCTGATGACGATCGACGTCCCGCTCTCGTTCGTGTCGACGGCCGGCGCCGAGCTGGCCGAGTTGCTCGCACCCTCCGAGCCCGACGTCATCGTCACGGCGGCGACGCTCGGCATCCCGATCGCAGCCGAGGTGGCCAAGGCGCTCGGCCACGACGAGGTCGTCGTCCTGCAGAAGACGCCGAAGATCCATCTCGACGACGCACTCGTCGAACCGCTGTCGTCGATCACGACCGACGGCGAGCAGGCGTTGCGCCTCGACCGGCGCCGCGCCCCGGCGATCGTCGGACGTCGCGTGGTCTTCGTCGACGACGTCGTCGCGACCGGTGGGAGCGTGGCGGCGGCACTGAGGCTCATCCGCCTCGTCGGTGCCGACGTCGTCGCGATCGGGTCGATCCTGAGCGAAGGCGACGAGTGGCGCGACCGTCTCGGCGACGACGCCGACCTCGTGGTCTCGCTGGGAACGATCCCCGTGTTCGAGGCGGTCGAGGGCGGTTGGTCTCCGATGCCGTGAGTCGCGAGCTCGACGCTGCGTCACTGCACCTCGACGCGGCGTGGCCGTTTCGCGGCGACATTGTCGAGGACTTGAGCCTGCCGATCCGGCGGGTTCGTACCATGTTTTCCATGGTCGTGACAGGTGCAGCACTCGCCGGATTCGCCGGTCTGGGCGCACTCACCGGGGTCGTCTTCCGGGCCGTCTTCACGAAACGCAGATACGGCTTGGAGAGGATCGTGAGCTTCCGGCTCCTCGCCCTCGCCGTGTTCCTGGTGTGGATGTTCCTCCCGTTCCTCTACGCGGTGATCGACACCGGCGAGTACGTCACGAGCGACGAACAGTTCGTGATCCTCACGTTCGCGCTCCCGGTTGCGCTGATCGCCGGAGCCTGGACCTACCGGCGTCGCGTGACCCCGCGGGTGATCACCCGTGAGACGGGCGCGCCGATCGTCCACGCCGCGGCCGCCGATCTCCGGGCGATGCAGCCGGAGCAACGCTCCCTTCCGGCGCGCACCCTTCCGACGCCGTTCTGACGCGTCTCCGTCAGCAGGGTCGCGGCGAGCCCGCGAGCCGGTCCATGGCGGTGCGCACGGTGTCGCAGTGATCGGGCGCGGTCGGGGTGAGGCGCGTCAGCGCTGCGCCGGCCAGCAGGTCGGTGAGGAGCGGGTCGTCGGTCACCGCGAGCAGCGCGTCGCGCACGGCGACGACCTCGTCGGCCGACGCGTCCGACCGCATCACCACGGGTTGTGTGGGCCACGGCCCGAGCCGACCGATCCGCCGGAGACCGGGTGGATCGCCCAGTTCGCGCCGACGACGAGCGAGGACCACCGAGTCGATCACGGCTGCGTCGAGTCTTCCGACGAGGAGCCGGTCGATCGAACGGTCGTGCCCGCCGGTCATCACGAGGTCGGCGAACCCGTCGGGGTCGTGGCCCCGTCGATCGAGCTCGATGCGCAGTGAGTGGAACCCGCTCAGGCTCGCCGGGTCGTTGCATCCGATCCGTGAGCCGGCGAGGTCGTCGAGGGTCTCGGCATCACCATGCGATCCGACGAGGACGTCGGAGAAGTACACCGGCCTGCCGTTCGCTCCGACGTCGTCGGGCACCCAGGCCACCCCGACCTCCTGAACCGACGGATCGGGTCCGCTCGTCAACTCGACGAACGACGTCGAGCAGATCCAGCCGACGTCGGCCCGTCCGTCGGCGAACGGATCGTCCGCCGGATCCGGTCCCGACCGACCGGTCTCGAGATGCAGCTCGGCGCCGATCGCCTCGGCGACGGCCTCGAACATCGTCGCCGGATACCCCGGCGACAGGTACGAGAACATCCGCATCGCCCGGAGGCTACGTCCGCCCGGTCGACGACGGTCCGGGGTCCGCACGCCGATCCCCCGACCGGCTGCGTCCCTTGCGTCAGCACATCCCGTTGAACCAGCAGGATGCGCTGACTCGAACGCCACCGCCTCCGACTCACATCAGCACATCCAACCGAACCCCGAGAATGCGCTGACGCGAACGTGTCGCCGGGAGTCGAGGCTGACGGTGGGCGATGTCAGCTGACGGCCTCGCGCCAGAGGCGGCGATACGCCACGGTCACGTCGTCGAACGAGAGCGACGCCTCGTCGGCGCCGGTGCCGTCGACCCCGATCACGATCGGTCGCAGCACCTCGAGGATCTCGCGGTCCTCGGCATTGACGGCGGCCTGGAAGTCGTGCCACGCCACGATGTCGCCGTCGACGTCGAAGTTCCGCACGTTCTGCTGGAACACCATCGCCCGCGGCTCGTCGCTCGCCAGGCTGCTCACCGGGGTGAACGCGACCTGGATCCACTCGATCCGATCGGGTGCGTACGTGATCCGCAGCTCGGTGACGAACGGGAACACGTGTCGATAGGCGAACTCGGCGAGGATCGGCACGAGCGGCCCGTCCAGAGTCTGGCGGTCGAGTTGGTGCATCTCGACGACCTGCTCCAGACCGGTCGACCGCCCGGCCTCGTCGGCGACCACCTTCGCATCGACCGGCGGCACGACCACGAACCGCTCGTCGTCCGACACGCCGAACGTCGCAGCGTGCACGGTCGCGAAGTGACCGAGGTCGTTGAAGTTCTCGACGATCCTCGACGGCATGGTCGCCCACGGCTCCGGTCCGAGTTGGAAGCGAGCCATCGCCGGATCGTCGTACGACGGCCAATCGGGAAGCCCCCCGATCGGGTCGGGACTGAGGCTGACCCACACCATGCCGTGCTTGATGCACACGGGCAGGTTCGGCAGATCGAGCCGAGCCACGAGCCGGTCATCAGGCCGCGGCGGGAGGTGCACCGCACGACCGTCGGCGTCGAAGTGCAGCGCGTGGTACGGACACACGAGACAGGACGCACCGTTCGGCTCGACGCGGACGTCGCCGGCCGACAGACGCGAGCTGCGATGCGGACAGCGATCCGGCGCTGCGAGCACCGCGTCGTCGAGCCGCACGACCACGAGCTCCTCGCCGAGCAGCGTCACGGCGATGGGACCGTCGTCGAGCTGCGACTCGAACGCGACGGCGTGCCAGTACCGGCGGGCGATGGCGTCGGCCTCGGCGTTGACCGTGCGCACCGATGCCGGGATCACGTCGACCACCCCACGCGCACCGTCATCCGACGGAGAGGGCGTCCATCTTCGCCCCCAGGTACTCGTCGGCGGTGATGGGCGGGTACTTCGCCGGCCACTCGTCCGACACGCACGTCGGGAACGGGTCGACAACGGCGTCGAAGTTCGGTTCGTGGAAGAAGATCAGGCTGACGAGCTCCTCGTCGGGATCGTCGGCCGGTGGTGGCAGGACGCGGTGCTCGTTCGACTGCCACCGGTCGTTGGTCCACCGGCTGAACATGTCGCCCGTGTTGACGATCAAGCCGCCCTCCACCACCGGCGCGTCGATCCACGCCCCGCTCTCGTCGAGCACCTGCAGGCCACCCGAGCCGGGTTCTCGGTCGAGGATCGTCAACGTTCCGAAGTCGGTGTGTGGTCCGATGCGGAACTGGCCGGGATCGGGCTCCGCATGTGTCCGCGGCCAGTACCAGTTGAGCGACACCGTCGAGGTGGTCGCCGAGCACAACTCGACCAGGTGGTGCTGAGGGAGACCGAGCGCCAGGGCGAAGATCTGGAGCAGCTCGTCGGCGAGCCCCCGCGCGCCTCGCCACCACGCCTCTGCGGCCGGGCGGAACTCGGCGGGCGACGGCGGCCACAGGTTCGGCTCGAACCAGCGTGGAGCGCGTTCGCGCAGCGTCTCGTCGGGCACGTCGACCGGGCCGAACGCGTACGTCTCCTTCACGTCGGGAGGGGTGTCGACGCCGTAGGTCGCGGCGTTCGACTCGAGGCCCGGACCGACCCACCCCCGGTACGCCTCGCCGGACAGCGCCACGCCCTCCTTGACCTCGTCGGGCTGATGGAAGAACGCAAGCGTCTCGCGACGACAGGCGGCCATCACCTCGGGTGGGATCCGGTGGTTGACGACCACGAGGAATCCGAGCCGGCGGAGATGGGCGTCGACGTCAGCAGCCAGGGCCGCCCGTTCGGCGTCGTCGCCGTCGAACCACCGGTCGAGATCGACGAGCGGGATCTCGATGGACCCGTCGGTCGCCGTCGGATGCGGAGTCGGGTTCGAGGTCGCGTTCGTCATCGCGTCACACCGCCACGTGGTCGGGGGCGAAGCGCTCGAGCATCGCCCGTTCGAGGATCGTCGTGAGCGTGTAGACGATGATGGCGAAGCTCGTGAGCGTCGCCGTGGCCGCCCACAGCTGCTTGTAGTCGTTCTGCGTGGTGGCTGTGAGCATCTCGTAACCGAGCCCGGCTCCGGTCACGAGCCACTCGGCGAGCAGCGCGCCGAGGATCGCTCCCGGCACGGCGATCTTCGCGGCCGCGAAGATGCTCGGCATCGCAGCCGGCAGGCGCAGCTTGAACAGCACCGTTCGGGGTGACGCGTCGTAGGCGCGCAACAGGTCGATGCCCTGCTGGGGAACCGAACGCAGTCCGTGTGTGACGAGCACGAGCGTCGGGAAGAACACGATGATGCCCGTGACGATGATCGTGCTCACGAGGCCTCGACCGAACACGAGGGCGAGCAGCGGGACGAGCGCCACGATCGGCACGGTCTGGAGTGCGACCCCGATCGGCAACAGCGCCCGCTCGACCGGCCGATACAGCACGAAGATGCAGGCGACGGCGATCGACCCGATGCCGCCGATCACGAGGCCCGAGCCGGCGTCGAGCAGCGTCCGGCCGAGCCCGCTGATGATCCCGGCGCGGTTCTCGGCGGCGTCGTCGGCAGAGAAGAGGTGCTCGATCACCCGGCTCGGCGACACCCCGACGAACGTCGACACGTCGAAGATCCGCAGGAAGGCCACCCACACGACGATGAGCGCACCGAGGGCGACGACCATGCCTCCCAGTGGCTTGAGCAGATCGAGGAGGAGTGAACCCCGCGCCCGGGTGTCGTCCTGATCGGGAAGCACGGTCTGGTCCGGGAGCACCGGCTGCTCCGACTGATCGGGAATCACCGCGGTCACGAGGCGACCTCCTTCGCCCATGGGGCGAGCAGTCGGCCGGCGAGGCCGATGAGGAAGAACGCAGCACCCGAGATCATGGTGAGCACCAGCGCGATCGCCCACGTGCGGTCGGGCTGCAGTGCGAACGCTGCGTTCACCATGAAGAGACCGAGGCCGGTGTTGACCCGGCCGAGGTACTCGCCGAGGACCGACCCGAGGATCGCGGCCGGACCCGTGATGCGGAGCCCGTTGAAGTACGTCGGGATCGCCGCGGGGATCCGGACCTTGCGGAGCGCCGTGATGCGTCCGCCGCCGAGTGCGCGCACGAGTTCGAGCGAGGTGGGGCTCGCCGATCTCAGTCCGAGGATCGTCGAGATCAGCGCAGCGAAGAACACGGCGAGACCCGCCAGGATCGCCCGCGGCGTGCTGCCGCTGAACGTGACCTGCAGGATCGGTCCGATGGCGATGATCGGCAGCGAGTACGTGGCGACGGCGAACTGCAGTGTGGCCCGCTCGGTGATCGGCACGAGCACGGCGATCGTGCCGAGCAGCGTCGCGACGGTCACGCCCACGATCCACCCTCGGAACGCCGGTCCCAGCGTCGCCGTGATGTGGCGCGGGTACAGGTCCCACTCGCTGATCAAGCTGCCGACCATGCGCGTCGGGGGCGACAGCGTCGCTCGGCCCTCGAAGTAGGTCCGCCCGAGGATCTCCCAGATCACCAGGATGACGAGGACGGCGATCGCCGTGCCGAGGTAGGACCGGATCCCCGGACGGTCGTCGGAACCGGAGTCGTCGGCGACGACGACCGGAGCTGCACCGAGCGCGGTGTCGATCGTCATCGGCGAACCCGGTCAGCCTTCGCCGCCGCTGAACAGCATCTCGCTGATCGAGTCGGTGATGGCGTGGAACTCGGGCGTGCGCTGCATCTCGGGGACCCGAGGTCGCGGGAGATCGACCGGGATCACGGCCTTCACCCGACCCGGGCGAGGACTGAGCAGCACGATCTGGTCGGCGAGGAACACGGCCTCGGAGATCGAGTGCGTCACGAGCACCGTCGTCGTCGTGCGCTCGCGCCAGATGCGGAGGAGCTCGAGGTTGAGCCGCTGGCGGGTCATCTCGTCGAGCGCCCCGAAGGGCTCGTCGAGCAGCAGGATCTTCGGCTCCATCACGAGGGCGCGGGCGATGGCGACCCGCTGGCGCATGCCACCCGACAGCTGACTCGGCCGCGCGTCCTCGAAGCCCTTGAGGCCCACGAGCTCGATCAGCTCGTCGATGAACTCCGGGTCCGGCGTCTCGCCGGTGACCTCGTAGGCGAGCCGGATGTTCTTCCGCACGGTGCGCCAGGCCAGCAGCGCAGCGTCCTGGAACGCGATGCCGAGCTGGTGTCCCCTGCGAATGTCCTTCGGCGGGACGCCGTGGACCAGGACCTGACCACTGGTCGGCGTCTCGAGATCGGCGAGGATCCGCAGGATCGTCGACTTGCCGCAACCCGACGGTCCGAGGAGCGCCGTGAAGCTGCCGGCCGGTGCGTCGATCGACACGTCGTCGAGCGCCGTGATCGTCTGCCGGCCGATGCGGAACTGTTTGGTGAGGTGGTCGATCGCGAGCCCGCCCGCCGACGCGGGGACGGCGAAGTTGATGGTCCCCGGGACGGGCTGCCCGTCCGCCGATTCCGACGCGGTCGGCGCGCTCGGCTCGTCGGATCGCACGTCCGCCTCGACGTCACTCATCGCACGTCACGCATCGCACGTCACGCATCGGAGGCGGACCACGCCCGATCGATCACAGGAGGTCGATCCCGTCGGCGTAGATCTCGTCGAGGATCTCGGTCGTGTAGACCGACGGATCGATCGGCAGGCCGATGTTCTCGAGGGTCGCCACGTTGGCCGCGATGTCTTCCTCGGTCATGTAGTAGATGCCGAACTCGTCGGTGGTCTCGGTGGTCATCATGCGGTCGATCTGGTCGTTGATCTC
>JBCCTP010000173.1:0-8824 GCA_039198505.1 Actinomycetota bacterium
GAACTCGACCGGGAAGGCCGGGTCGCCCTCGACCCGCTGCGTCTCGGGGCGGGTGAGCCCGAGTTCGCGGAACAACTCTCCGGACGCGGTACCGACCTCGGGGACGAAGAACGGCATCTGAGCGAGCGACGCGATCACCGAGATGCTCGGGGCGCTGTCGAACTCGGCGGCGATCCGGTCGGCGACTCGCTCGATCTCGGTCTCGAGTGCGGCCGTGCGCGCCGCCGCGACGTCGTCGGCACCGATCGCCTCGCCCGCGGTGGCGATCTGCTCCTGCCAGGCTCCGGCGTAGTCGATCAGCACGACCGGTGCCACCTCGCTCCAGTTGTCGTAGTTGCGCAGCGTGCCCGGGTGATCGGTCCCGACGATGAGATCCGGGGCGAGGGCGGCAGCGGCCTCGATCGACGGATCCTCGATGTTGTGCGGCAGGAACTCGATCCCGAGTTCGTCGGCGAGCAGAGGCGTCGACGCCGTCAGGTACGACCCGTAGATCACGTCCGGCGGAGTTCCGAGTTCCATCAACACCGCCGCCGACGGCTCGTCGAGCGCCAGGATCGAGTCGATCCCCACCGGCACCTCGGTGACGCCGCCGGGATGCTCGACGATCCGGGTACCTCCGATGTCGTCACTCACCTCTCTGCCCGTCGAGTCGTCGCCGGCGGCGGAGTCGGCATCAGCGGGCGGCTCGTCGATGTCGCCGCTCCCGCGGTCCTGCTCGGTGGACCGGGTGGCGCTCGGTTCCGTCGACTCGACGTCGGCTGACTCGCTCGCTGGGTCACCGTCGCTCGAGCATCCGACGGCTGCCGTCATCAGGCCGGCGGCGAGGAGCGCAGCGACCGGACGCCCGATGGGCGATCGAGTCGTCGTCGATTTGGTGGTTGTGTCAAGCAGCCCGAACATATTTCCTACAGCTTGTAGCAAATGAGAGTTCCCCGTCAACCGTGACGCAGGCGAAACTGTGGTGTGCCGTCGACCGGACCCCGCCGAGGACGCAAACGGTCTCTCAGTCGGGCGGAGATCGCAGATGCAGCTCTCGACATCGGTTTCGACCAGCTGACGCTGACCGCGGTGGCCTCCCGGCTCGGCGTCTCGCACGCAGCGCTGTACACCTACGTCCGGGACCGAGACGACCTGGTGATCGCTGCCATCGATCGCCTCTCCGAGCGGGTCGATCTCCCCGATCAAGTCGGCG
The DNA here is from genome assembly GCA_039198505.1 of Actinomycetota bacterium. GTDB lineage: Bacteria > Actinomycetota > Acidimicrobiia > Acidimicrobiales > Ilumatobacteraceae > Ilumatobacter_A. The sequence continues at coordinate 1,193 of JBCCTP010000173.1, forward strand.
CATGGCGCGACTATCTCCGGGCCGAGGCGATGTTCATCTGGGAGGTCTTCCGGGCGTACCCGGGCGTGGCCGAGGCGCTGGGCGAAACCGGGCAGGCGCCGGGCAACTTCCAGGCACACCTCGTCCGAGCGCACGACTACCTCGTCTCGCTCGGCTTCGAGCCTCAGCCCGCCTTCCTCGCGCTCGACATGGTCTGGGATCTCGCAGGCGACGCTGCCAAGCGCGGGACCGACCTGGAGCGTCGGATCGATCGAGAGCAGCTGGCGTCGCTGTGGTCCGAGCCGCTCGGCGACGGCCTGGCCGACCTGATGATGCAGGCGATGTTGACCGAGCCGGTCGTGTGGTTCGAGGCCAAGCTCGACATCGTGCTGGCGGGCATCGGAGCGACGTTGGCGCCGTCGTCCGCTTCGTCCGGATGATCAGCGGCGTCGGGCGAGCGTCAGACCGTCGCCCACCGGGAGCAGGCACACGTCGACTCGGTCATCGCTCGTGACCTTCGCGTTGAGCGCACGGATCGCGACGGTGTCCTCGTCGTCGCGGCTCGGGTCGGCGACGGCGCCACCCCAGAGAACGTTGTCGATGGCGATGAGGCCGCCGGGCCGCACGAGCTCGAGGCAGCGTTCGTAGTAGGCGTCGTAGCCGCTCTTGTCGGCGTCGATGAACGCCAGGTCGTACGCGTCGGCGCCGCCGGCCGCGAGCAGCGAGTCGAGCGTGTCGAGCCCCGGAGCGATGCGCAGGTCGATGCGATCGGCGACACCGGCTTCCTCCCAGTACGGCCGACCGACCGACGTCCACTTCTCGCTGATGTCGCACGCCACGAGCGTTCCGTCGTCGGGGAGCGCGAGCGCCGTCCAGAGCGCGGAGTACCCGGTGAACACGCCGACCTCGATCGTGCGTTGCGCCGAGACCGACCGAGCGAGCCAGTGCAGGATCCGGCCCTGGTCGGCGCCGATCTTCATGCCTCGCTCGGACAGCGCTGCGGTCGCGTTGGCCAACCCAGCAGCAGCCGCCGGTTCGTGGGTCCAGGTTTCGTCGACGTACGTGGCCAGCCGCCCCGTGATGCGGAGGTCGCGGCTGCGTCCGGGGATCAGCGCGTACGCCTTCCCCGCATACCGACGGCCCGTCTCGGTGATCGTGTCGATGATGCTCATGGGTTCCTCCGGCTCTCTCGGACTCGCCCATCATGCAACGTTCGGTGGCTGGTGGCGGAGGGGGTCCCGAGGCGTGGCCTATTCCACGACGTCGACCAGCTCGCGATCGACGAGGAGGCGTTCGATGTCGTCGAGCACCGAGGACAGGCGGCTCAGGCTGGTGTACCCCCAGGCGACCTGATCGACCTCGAACACCTGGTCGGCATCGGAGGCAGCGGTCGTCGCGAGGATCGTGCTCGTCTGCTCGCCGAAGCCGGTGTCGCCATTTTCGGTTCCGACGAAGAACAGGTCGGCGTCGACGTCGGGGAGGCGTTCGAGGGAGAGCTCGAGGAAGTACTCCTCGCCGACGGCATCGAGCATCGCGGGTTCGGGTTCGATTCCCAGGTCCCGGAGCACGACCGGTCCGGGGAACCAGTCGCCCAGTCCGGCGACCGAATAGATGTAGTTCTCGTCACCGAGATAGTGATCCATGTACGTGTAGGTCAGATCGCCGACCCCGTCGCCCAATGCCTCGCGGACCGCGTCGACGCGATCCTGGTACGCCGTGAGCCGTTGCTCGAACACGTCGCTCTTGCCGACGAGATCGGCCATGAGGCGTTCGCCGTCGAGGGCTTCGGGCCACGCATCGGTCTCGAGCACGACGGTCGGGGCGATCGCAGCGAGCTGGTCGTTCATCTCGTCGTCGCCGACGAGCGTGAAGATGAGGTCGGGCTCTGCGGCGGCGATGGCCTCGTAGTTCGGCGGCCATGCGCCGAGGTAGTCGATGGCATCGAGGTCGACCTCGCTCTCGCCGAGCGTCTCCGCCATCTGTGCCCGCCAGGTCTCCTCGGCGCTGCCGGTGATGCCCACCGGCTGGAATCCGAGCGACGCCAGCATCACTCCGGTCCGCTGCCATCCGATGCCCACCACTCGCTGGGGAGCGGCGGGCACCTCCACGTCGTTGCCGGCGAAGTCGGTGACGATTCTCGTCGAGGCGGCATCCTCCGTTTCCGACGAGTCGTCGGCGACCGCGGCGTCGGAGGTTCCCTCGGACGTCGGCACCGGCTCAGTCTCGTCGGCCGAGGCGCTGGCCGACTCGCTCGAGGCCTCCGTCGCCGGGGCGGTCTCGCTCGAACCGGCGTCGTCGGCGTCGTCGCTGCCGCACGCCGCGGCGATCAACATGGCGGCTGCTGTCGCCACGGCCGAACCTCTCTTCCCGAGTCGCATCATCGGATCTCCCTCCTGGATCTCGCGCAGCAGCCGCTGCGCGAGATCAGGTTGATCGAGGCCACCGATCCCAATCGGCCAGCGATCGGGCGGAACCGGCCAAGCGACGTCCGGGTTCGTCCACGATCCGCGGTCGCGAACCGAGAACTCGCTGGGCGATGATCCGGTCTCGACTCGGAACACCCGCGCGAACGACCGTGTCGACTGGTACCCGCACGCGCGAGCGGTCTCGTCGACCGAGCGACCCTGGTCGAGCAGACCCATCGCGACGTTCATGCGGAGACGCATCCGCCACTGGACGAAGCTGAGCCCGGTGCCCTCGCGGAACGACCGGCGGAGACTCCGCTCGCTGGTTCCGAACTCGACCGCCCAGTCAGCGAGTTGCCACGGGCTCGCCGGATCCTCGATGAGCGCCTCGGCGACCAGCCGGGCCTGAGCGTCGCGGGGGAGTGGCAGTGAGACGGCCGACCGCTCGAAGGTGGCGGCGATGTCGTCGATCGCCGCCGAGACGAGGTGGTGTCGTCGGCCGGGAGGCAGCGGCCCACCCGTTCGTGCGAGAACGATCAGCGTGATCTCGTCGAGCGCAAGATCGGCCACTCGACTTCAGCTCGCCGGACACGTCGATGCCAGGAAACGCGCGGCGATCACGTCGTGACGGGTCCCGACCAGGAGAGAGGCGGTCGCCGGGACCCACAGTCCGGTCGGAGGCCGGGTGAGGATGCAGCGGTCGCCGACGGTGGCATCGAGGATGCCGCCCGGCGCCCAGACCAGTCGATGGTGGGCGAGGTCCACGGTCGGGATCGGCCCGTGACATGTCGACATCGTTCCGACGTCCGCAGCGACCACACCGCTCGAGGTCCGCACCGGCCACGAACGCGCCGACGGGTCTCCGGTCTGGTTCTCGACGATCGACATCGAACCGGGTCAGTGGGCCCCGTGGCGCCAGTAGGCGGACACGGCGACCCGTTCGACTGGAACGCCGCGGTCCTTCCGCAGGCTCCGTCGGAGCGACCGGGTCATCTCGAACTCGCCGGCACCCCAGAAGTAGGTGCGGTCGGTGTCGATGCCCTCGAGGTGCTTCGTGACGGCGGACGCTCGAGCGTCGACGTCGACCGGAGCGTGCATCCAACGGATGGCGATGCGATCGTCGAGGCCGACGTCGATCTCGTGGTCGGGGCCTCCGATCACGCCGACGATGGTGATGGAGATCGACGGGTCGAGTCCCTCGGCCACGGCGGCGGCCGCACCGAAGGCGGTCTCGTCGGCCACGAGGATGGCATGGTCGACGTCGGTCGGTTCGGTGAAGCGGCCCCGGGGGCCGAACACGGCGACGGCGTCGCCCGGCCCGCACTGCTTGGCCCACGTCGACGTGCTCTCGGGATCGTCCCCGTGCAACGCCATCCAGATCTCCATCACGCCGTCGGCGTCGAAGCTGCGGACCGTGTACGTCCGTCCCCGAGGCGATTCGTCTTCGGGCATGTCGCGCCACGTCTCGAGCGTCAGGTCGTCGGGCACGACGCGACCGTCCGCCATGGTGAGGACCGAGAGCGACTGATCCCATCCGAGTGACTCGAAGCCGGGGAACGGTCCGAGCCGAACGGCCGCCAGGTGTTCGCTGAGGAAGCGGGTGTCGATCACCGTGCCTCGATGGAGGCGCTGGCCCCGGGCGGTGGTCATGATGACCTCGAGGCTGGTCATCGGTTCGTCGGGGTGGAGGTCTCGAGCGGCTTCGGCGAGGTCGACGGTCGCCTGTGCGAGCTGATCGAGTCCGGTGACCGGACTGGCGAAATCGACCCAGACCGACTCGCCGTTCGCCGCGATGCGAACGCCATCGGTGCTGATCTCGGAGATCTCGACGTCGGTGTCGATCGGTCCGAGCTGGGGGCGCGCCGCAAGCCGGATCGTGTCGTTGTACTGAACGACGACCTCGGGCAAGAGCTCCTGGATCGTCTCCGTGACGTCGGGGGCGAACCCCGTCACCTGCATCGTGAGCACTCCTCGGGAATGTTCGGCGCCCGGGCGAGGGACGCCACCAGTGTGTTCGGTGAGCCTAACTCGACCCGTCAGGGCGCGGCTCATCGTGTTTCCTTTCGGGGTGCCCGGGCCGGATGGACGCCCCCGCCCGCCCGCTCGCGAGACGAGCGGACGAGGGCGTCGCCGGCGGTCACCGGGACCGAGTCAACGGGGTCCGGTCACCGGAGCACCGTCACGACGTGAACGGGTTCGGTGACACCTCGGCGGGATCGACCCCGGCGATGTTCACGAACAGGTCGTCGAGGATGGCGTGTGCGGCATGGAAGCCCCAGCCGACCCAGTGGCCGTCGACCCGCGTGAAGTTCTCGTTCTGGATCGCGTCGAGCGTGCCGAAGAGCGCGTTGCCGGTGATCTCCTCGAACGCCTCGTCGGCCTGAGCGTCCTGTTCGGCATCGGGTGTCTGGCTCCAGAAGAAGATGTGGTCGGCATCGATGAGCTCGATCTCCTCGATGGAGATGAAGCCGCCGATGTCACCGTCGTAGATCTCGATGGCCTCCTCGGAGGACAGCGCCTGCGACTCGGGGCGGCCGAACCCGACGTCGGCGAGCACGGCTGACGGGTACGACGCGACGAGATTCATCATCACCTCGCCCGGATCGGTAAGGACCCGAACGATCGAGATGTCGATCGCCGACGGGTCGCCCACCGCTTCCTGGAGGTCGGCGACGCGGGCGTCGTACTCGGCGAAGCGTTCCGCCACGACCTCTTGCCGGTTGAGGAGCTCGCCGGTGAAGGTCAGGCCCTCCTTCCAGTCCCCGGAACCGCCCGACTGGAAGTACACCGTGGTCGCGATCTCCTCGAGTTCTGCACCGATGTCCTCGCGCATGAAGTCGCCGGAGATGATCAGGTCGGGCTCGGCGAGGGCGACGGCTTCGAGGTTGACCGGGTTGAACCCGAGGTCGGCGATGCCTTCGAGCGCCGGCTGGAGGTACGGGAAGTTCGTGCCCATGATGCCGGTGGCCCATGACTGGGTTCCGACGGGAGCGTCGTCGGTGGCGACGAGCACTTCGAGCGCGTCGGTGCTGAGGTCGACGACCCGCTCCGGTGTCTCCGGGATGCAGAGGGGACCGTTCGTCATGAACGGATGGTCGAAGCTGCGCTGGCCGGCCTCGCAGTCGCCGGCGGCGGCGTCGGCTGGCTCCGAGGCGCTCGCGCTGGCCGAGTCGCTGGCCATCGCCTCGTCGGCCATCTCGGACGCGCTCGCCGAATCGCTGGCGGGTTCGGACGCGGACGCCGAAGCGCTCGCGGAGTCGCTGGCGGGTTCGGACGCGGACGCGCTCGCGGAGTCGCTGGCGGGTTCGGACGCCGACGCGCTCGCGGAGTCGCTGTCGGCCGAGTCGTCGTCGGACCCGCACGCGGCGATCAACAGACCGGCGACGAGCAACGAGGCGACGCCACGGCGTCGGGGCATGGTCGTGAACAGAGACATCTGGCTCCTCTCAACGCCCGCTGACAACAACCGTGGTGGGATTGTTCACCCTTCTCAATGTGCAGTGTGAGGAATACCTGTCACAAGGTGTCGCCGGCGAAGCGAGCAGCCCGGGCGTCCGTCACGGAACACCCGTTCCATACTTTACGAGCGGGTGATCGCGCGGCCGCAGCAAGAATGTGGGAGTGGCACTCCCAGATTCCTGGTACTCTTCGACGCGTGACCGGAGCGATGAGCGTCGAGCGAGTCGATGGACGCACCGCCCGACGCCAACGCGGGCGCCTCGCCGTCATCGAGGCGGCGTTCCGTCTGCTCGGTTCGGGCGAGCCGGCGACCACCGAGATGTTGGCGAGCGAGGCCGGGATCTCGACGTCGTCGCTGTTCCGCTACTTCGAGGGCCTCGACGACCTGTACCGCCAGCTCGCCGAGCACTTCCACGTGCAGCACGCCGAGCTGTTCGACGCATCGCCATCACCGGGAAGCGACCGCACCGATCGGATCGCCGAGTTCGTGGAGCTGCGCCTCCGTCTGGCGGCGGTCGTCGCCCCTTGGGGTCGTCGGGTCGACGCGTACGCGCTCACCCACCCCGAGGTCGCGCCGGTCACGATGGATCTGCGTCAGCGGACCGCTCGTCAGGTCGACCGATTCTTCGCACCAGAGCTCGATCGCGCCGGGTCCGACCGGCGCGCCGAGCTCGCCGCCGCGATCGACGCCACGACCTCGGCGTCGGTGATCCGGACGATGCGCGACGTGCACGAACGGTCGCCGCAACAGATCGCACGGTCGTGGACCTCCACGCTCGCGCTGCTGCTCGCCGTCCACGACGACCGACCCTCCTCACCCCCGGAGTGAACCGATGACCACCGACGCCTCCACGACCCACGTCGCGCCGAGCGAGGCCCACGAGACGAACGTCGACGGCGACGCTGCCGACACCGAACGCACCGGCAAGTTCCTCGACATGATCGGGAACGACCCCGACGGAGAGATGGCGATCCGCGGCACCGGCGTGCCCGCGGCGAGCGAACTGTCGCTCGACGAGATCAACCCGTTCAATCCGCACCTGTTCGCCGAACACCGTTGGCACGACCACTTCGCCCGGCTGCGCGCCGAGGATCCGGTCCACCTCAACGAGATCGAGTCCGCCGGTCGCTACTGGTCGATCTGCAACTACGACGACATCCGGGCGGTCGACAAGGACTGGCGCACGTTCTCGTCGGCCCACGGCTTCGTGATCGGTCCGCCTCCGCCACCCGAGACGCCGCCGATCACGCCGGTCACTCCGTTCATCGCGATGGACCCGCCCGATCACACGCCGATCCGAAATGCGGTGAAGCCGATCGGCATCCCCAAGAACGTGGGCGGACTCGAGGATCTCGTCCGGCAGCGCACCATCGACGTCCTCGAGTCGCTGCCGGTGGGCGAGGAGTTCGACTGGGTCGACACGGTGTCGGTCGAGCTCACCACTGCGCTGCTCGCGACGCTGTTCGACTTCCCCTTCGAAGATCGCCGGAAGCTGACGTGGTGGTCCGACGTGGTGTTCGCCATCCCCGGACCCGGCGAGCTGGTCGAGACCGCCGAGGAGAAGCGCGACGTGCTCATGGAGTGCGTCCAGTACTTCGAGCGGCTGTGGGACCTGCGCATCGAGACGCCGGGCGACGACCTGCTGTCGATGTTCGTGCACGGCGAAGCCACCAGCCAGGGCCGGGCGATCGATCAGATCGGCTCCATCGTGCTGCTCATCGTCGGCGGCAACGACACCACCCGCAACACCATGAGCGGCAGCGTGCTCGCACTCAACCGCTTCCCCGA
>JBCCTP010000174.1:0-8775 GCA_039198505.1 Actinomycetota bacterium
CCGAAGTACAGGGCCGGGTCGGCATGGTCGACGATCGTTCGACCCCCGGCATCGTCGACCACGACGGCCGACGATGCGGTCGACGCCTCGTCCGAGCGCTCGACGAGTGAGACGTCCACGCCGACAGCGCCGAGTTCGTCGAGCGCGGCCACGGCTGCGGGGTCGTCGCCGAGGCGGGTGACGAGCAGTGCCCGGCCACCCAGCCGGGCGATCGTGATGGCCTGGTTGGCCGCTCCGCCACCGCAGACGACCGACATCGCTCGCGCTCGGTGCTTCTCGCCCGGCGCGACGGTGTCGTCGATCATGAACACGAGATCGATGTTCGTCTGGCCGACGCATGCGATCGTCGGTCGTGTCGGGCCGGTCATGTGACCATCGTCCGCCGGTTCGCCCGACGAGACCAGAGGAGGAGGTCACCGGCACCCGTCACGCAGGCGCTCGGTCGGGCACGAGCGCCGCACGCCCCCAGAGGACGAAGCCGAACGCAGTCAGCACGTGCCACACGCCGTGCCACTGGACGACCGACTCCGGGTCGCACAGCGGCGCGTCCGTTCGGCCCAACCCGTTGAGAACCGCCGCCACGACGCCGACCGTGAGCAGTGGGACCCACGTCCGTCTCGGTCGGCGGACGAGGACCTCCGCGACGACGAGGGCGGCGACGGTCACCGCGCCGACGACGAGGGCGACGTCGGCCGCCACGGCCGTCACGACCGCGGTCGTCACCGTGCCGGCGATCCAGAAGGCGGTCGCCTGCCGGATCGTGACCACCCCGATCTGAGCGGCGTCGATGGCCACCATCGAGAGCAGGCAGGCCACGATCGGCACGTCGTGGATCCAGCGAGTCCCGTCGGGCTGGGGCCCATGGAACAGAACGGAGCCGATGCCGATCAACGCGAGCGACACCACGAACGCCGTCGCGAGCGTTCGTCGGGCGTCGACGACCCGGGTCGTGATCGCGAGCCCGACGGCCGCAGCCACGTACGCGAGGCTCGTCCACGTCAGCACGGGCTGAGCGAGAAGACCGTCCCGGAGCAGTTCGCAGTCGGACTCGCCGATCGCGCCGCCGAGTGCCCGATCACACGTGAGGCGCTGGAGCACAAAGCCCGACAGCGTCATCACGAGCGCGGCGTCAGGTCGCCTTGAGCGGGACGAGCCAGTCGCGCAGTGCAGCGGGGGTCATCGTCGAGCGTTGGCCCAGGGCGGCATCGGTGACGCCCTCGAGTTCGGCGGGCACCTGGGTGACGACACGTTCGAGCGTCGCCGCGTCGCCGAACTCGTCGACCAGGTCGGCCATCTCCTCGTCGTGGTCGGCGCCGCGGGCCCGCGCCGCAGCGACGAGACCCCGGAGCAACGACTCCCACGTGGTCATCGGACCCTGCGCCAACGATGCCGACTCCTCGAAGGAGTCGATGAAGGCGAACGGAACACGCTCGATCGGTGCGCCGGTGTTGACCGCCGCGTAGAGCCAGTCGGAATCGAACGCGAACCCGAACGTCGACGGCGCGGCGATGATCGATTCCAGCGCCGGGCGTCCGTACAGCTTGAACGCGGCCTGGGTGTCGCGGAGCCCGCGATCGAACAGCGCTCGTCCGACCATTCGCTGCATGTGCCGCAGCACCACGATCCCCGGACCCCATCGGGCCTCGGCCTTCACGAGCACCGAGTCCGGGTGCTTCCGGTCGCCGATCACCGCGCCCGCGTCGCCGTGCACGAAGGGGCGGAGGAGCAGACCGATCTGGCCCAGGTGGACCGAGTTGTCGGCGTCGGTCATCACGATGGCGTCGGCGCCGTCGTCGAGTGCGCTCGCTGCACCGAGGACGATCGCGCCTCCCTTGCGCGAGTCGTCGACGTGGTCGAGCGTGACCAGAGGTCCGGCGTCGGCGGGAATCGCGTCACCCAGGCGGAACACGGTGACGCGGTCTCCCGAGGGATGCAGCGCCGCTCGCTCGATGGCCACCGCCGCACTGTCGTCGGGGTCGCCGTCGTCGACGGGCAGCACGCTCCAGTCGACGTCGGTGTCGGCGAAGAGCCAGTCGAGCTGATCGAGCTTGGTGTTCAGTGCGTCCTCACCGGTGGGATTGTCCGCCGCTCGCGGTCGGAGTCGGCGCTGCTCGCCCCACATCGCGAACACGATCGCCAGGCGCCCGGACCAGTCGAGGTCGAGCACCTCCTGCCGTGACCTCGCCAACTTGTGAGCGAGGGCGAGATCGATCGACACGTCGCCGCCGTGCGTATCTCCCCCGAGTTCCTCGGGCGTGCGGCCGCCGGCGATCAGCGAATCGGCCAACCGGAGCACCCGAGCCTGGTCGTCCGGACTCGCGATGTCGAACGTGCCGGTCACCAGGGTCGCATCGTGTGAACCACTCACGTCGTCCGCCTCTCGTGGTCTCTCGTGGTCGCGTCGGCGCTCAGATCGGCGCCGAGGGAAGTGCGAGTCTCGCGCGTGAGCGCTCGCGAGGCCGCCAGCCCGCTCGCCAGGTGCTGGTCGCCACACCGGTCCGTCTCTCGGATCCGGTGCCGGGTCTCACTCGACCGTCGCCGGAACCACGACCATCGGAACCCGGGCGTGATGGAGCAGCCAGGTCGAGACCGACCCGAGCAGTGCTGCACCGACGGCACCGTGGCCCCTCGCGCCCATCACCAGCAGGTCGGCGTCATTCGCGAGACGACGGAGTTCGTGGCGCGCTGACCCCTCGATGAAGTGCTGGGTGAGCGCGACGTCGGAGCGCCGGGATGATCGCGTGGCGACGAGGTGCTCGAGTCGGGCCTCGGCGGCGCCGGAGGCCTCGGGGATCGCGACCTGATCCGATCCGAAGGCGATCGGTGAGACGTCCCAGACCATCACGCAGTCCAGTCGAGCGCGGCGAGCGAGTTCGTCGACCCGTCGATCGCCACCACGATGCGATCGAGAGCGTCGACCCGAGTCTCGAACGGGACGACCACGGTCGGGATCTCCGCGTGCGTGGCGATCTGCGTGCTCGTCGAGCCGAGCACCAGGCGAGCGAATCCCCCTCGGCCCCGGCTGCCCACCACGATCGCGCCCCGTCGCGGTGCGGCGTCGAGCAGCAGGTCGGACGCGTCACCGCAGCCGGCGGCGGTCGTGATCGGCACGCCGACCGTCGACCGGAAGGAGTCGGCGAGCGCGTTGACGTGCTGCCAGGCGCCTGCCTCGATGTCGTTGGCGAGATCAGGCGGGAGCCGGGACGGCGTCGGATACGCGGCACTGACCGGCGCGTGCCACGCGGTCACGAAGCGGAGTTCGTCGGCCCGTCCATCGACGTGCGTCGCCGCCCACAGCGCTGCGTGACGCGAGTTCTCGGACCCGTCGTAGCCGACGAGCCACACGGCCGGAGTCGAACGCGAACCATTGGAAGCCCCCTGAGTCATCGGCCCATCGCGCGCCGCCGACCGGGCGCGAGCCCAGAGCACTTCGTCCCTGAGCGGACCGCGCCTTGCGCCCGAGCGGGCGATCGATTCATGAATCCTGATCCCGGATCGGGCGACATCGAACGCGATCTCACTCGGTGACGACCGGAAGAGCCGGCTCGTCCCCCGAGATGGACAACGACCGTTCGGTGGCGGCACGCCGCGAGGACGAGGCGGACGTCGACGCGATCAGTGGTGGTCGTGGTCGTGATGGTGATGGTGATGGCCGTCGCCGTGGCGGTGACGATGTTCGGCTGCGAGGTGTGAGTGGCCGACCCCGATCGGCTGGCCGGCCTTGTCCTCCATGCCGGGGAACGGCGCCCGATAGACACACGTGTCGCAGTTGACGGTGGGGGTGCCCTCGAGCGCCTCGCGGTAGCGGCGTTCGATCACGGTGGTCAGCTTCGGGTCGGGCCCGAAGTACCCGGCGTCGACGACCTCGACGCCCGTTCGTTCGGTGAAGTCGGCGATCTGCTCACGGGCGCGCTCGATCAGCTTGCCGTTGCAGAGGAACCAGAAGAAGAGAGCGACGCGGCCGTGGCCGAGCCGGTGCACGACGTCGAGGGCGTCGGGCGTGAGCGGCCAGGTCATGCCGGTGAACCCCATTTGGAGGAACTCGCTCCCGACCCATTCGGCCAGTGTTCGGCCCGCCTTCGACGCCTCGCCGTTCGCATCGGGGTCGGACGTTCCGCGCGCGATCACGACGAGCGGCAACCCCGCCGCTCCCACCGCGTTCAGGTTCTCGGCTGCGATCTCGACCATCTCCGGAACGACCCCGAGCGGCGAACCGAACGCGATCTCCACGCCGGGATGTCGCAGCCGGGACTCGACCACGATCGCGGGGACGTCGCTCTTCGCATGGCTGGCGCCGAGCAGCATCAGGGGCAACACGACGATCTGCTCACAGCCACGCTCGACCATCGCGTCGAGTACGACACCTGCGGGGGGATCGGTCATCTCGAGGAAGCCCACCTCGACGATGACGTCGGGGAACGCCTCCTGCACGTGGTCGCCGATGGCGTGCATCTGGTCGGCGCTCATGGCGCACTTCGACCCGTGACCGACGAGCAGCAACCCCCGAGCGGCGGTGACCGGCCCGCGGGGCGGGCGCGTGAGCGTCGCGCTCGAGCGGATGGCCAGCGAGACGGTGCGCTCAACGAGCACCGAGCACGCCTCCGGAGCCGTGGTCGGCGGTCGGCGCGGCGGTCGGGGCGAGCCGAGACCGGTGCGCCGCGAGCACGGGTGCGGCGCTGGATCCCACAGCGCGCACGGTATCCGGAGGTCCCGCGGTCGGCGAGTCCTGCCCCGTTTCCCACCGGGCGACCGGGTGTGCGAGCGTCGGAACCGATGAGCGGGCTCCCGACATGAGCGACGGATCGCCTCGGAGCGGAGCCTGATGCCCCACCTTGGGCCGCGACTCGTCATCGCCGGCACTCACTCGGGCGTCGGCAAGACGACCGTCGCGACGGGACTGATGGCCGCCTACCGCGTCGCCGGCATGCGCGTGGCGTCCGCCAAGGTCGGTCCCGACTTCCTCGATCCCGGGTACCACTCGCTCGCCACCGGACGAGCGTCCCGCAACCTCGATCCCTGGTTGTCGGGTCCAGAGGCGATCGGGCCGCTCGCCGCGCGCGCCGGTTCGGGCGCCGAGTTGCTCATCGTCGAAGGGGTGATGGGCCTCTTCGACGGGGCCGTCGACGGGACACCGTCGAGCACCGCCGATGTCGCGGCGCTGCTCGACGCACCGGTCGTCCTCGTGGTCGACGGATCGGCGATGTCGGCGTCGGTTGCGGCCCTCGTTCGCGGCTTCCGCGACCACGACCCCCGGCTCCGGTTCGCCGGGGTGATCCTGAATCGGGTCGCGGGACCGCACCATCGGACGTTGCTCGCCGAGGCGCTGGAACCGATCGGGGTCGACGTGCTCGGGTCGATCGACCGCGACGGGGCACTCGAGTGGCGTGACCGACACCTCGGACTCGTCCCGGTCGAGGAGCGACCCGCCGAGGTGTCGGCGTCGCTCGACCTGCTCGGAGGGCGGATCGCAGCCGGGTGCGACCTCGTCAGGCTCCGCGCCGTTGCCGATGCCGCGCCTGAGACCCTGGTCGGTGAGCTGCCGGCGGCGGTGCCTCCGCCGCCGGGCGACGGCGCGGGTCCGCCGGTGCGGATCGCGGTGGCCGGCGGGCCTGCGTTCACGTTCCTGTACCGGGACAACGTCGAGGCGCTCGCCGCGGCGGGAGCCGAGTTGGTGGCCTTCGATCCGCTCGTCGACGAGGTGTTGCCCGACGACGTCGCCGGGCTCGTGATCGGTGGAGGGTTCCCCGAGGTCCACGCCGCCCGACTCGCCGACAACGAACGGTTGCTCGCCGAGGTCGGCGCACGCGTCCGGGCGGGGCTCGTCACGTGGGCCGAGTGCGGTGGTCTGCTGTGGCTCGCACGGTCGCTCGACGGACGGGCGATGGCCGGCGCGCTCTCCGTCGACGCGTCGATGACCGAACGCCTGACGCTCGGATACCGCCACGCCACGGCCGTGGGCGACAACCCGCTGCTGGCGGACGGCGACGAGGTGCGCGGCCACGAGTTCCACTACTCGACCGCCGAACCGGCTGGTGAGGCACTGCAGCTGCGGTCCCGCTTCGGATCCCGTCCCGAGGGCCACGCCTCGCCCACGCTGTTGGCCACGTATCTGCACCAGCACCTCGCCACGCGTCCCGAGTCGGCCGCCCGGTTCGTGGCCACCTGCGCATCTCGCAGCGCTGCGAGCGGCGTCTGATCCCGACACGGCGGCGTCTGCCCTACGTCGTGCCCTACGTTCGCTAGGGTCCCGACGTGCGCAAGACGTCGGTCTACCTCCCCGACATGCTCAAACGACGGCTGAGCGCCCTCGCCGAGCGCACCGGCGTGTCCGAGGCGGAGCTGATCCGCGAATCGATCGAGCAGCGACTGGCCGGCGCCGAGCGGTCGGGACCCGCCGATCCTCCGGTCCCCGGCCGCCTCGTCGGCGTGGGCGTCGGCCCCGGTCCGAGCGACCTCGTCACGGTCCGGGCCCTCGAAGCACTGCGTCGCGCCGATCGGGTCGTCGCTCCCTGCACGTCGGTCGACGCCGTGGGTCGGGCCGAGGCCATCGTGCGAGATGCCGCACCCGACGTGGTGGTGGAGCGGATGGTGTTCGTCATGGCCCCCGATCACGACGCTCGTGCCGCCGCCCTCGCCGAGGTCTGCGATCGGATCGTCGAGCACCTCGAATCGGGTGAAGAGGTGGCCTTCATCACGCTCGGCGACCCCAACCTCTACTCGACGGTGTCGTCGGTCGTCTCCGGTGTCGTGGCCCGCCGCCCCGAGACCGAGGTGTCCACGGTCGCCGGGATCACCGCCTTCCAGGCGTTGGCCATGGAGGGCCCGGCGATGCTCGCCGACGAGCAGCAGTCCCTCGTCCTCGTCCCCGCCAGCGCGCCGGCCGATGACGTCGCCGCCGAGCTGGCCCGCCCCGACCGTTCCGTCGTGCTCTACAAAGCCGGCGGTCGGGTCGCGTCGCTCGCCGACGAACTCGAGTCCGCCGGTCGACTCGACGGGGCCGTCCTGGGTGAGCTCATCGGCATGCCGGGGGAGCGTGTCGGGCCAGTCGCCGAATTACGGGACCGGCCGTCGTCGTACTTGAGTGCGGTGATCTCACCGGCGCCCGCCGGCGCCGGTCCCGGCGTCGGTCCGAACGGAAGTGCCCGCGCGGAGACCGTCGAGCGGGAGGGGGCCGACCGATGACCGCGATGATCTCGGTCGTGGGTGCCGGACCCGGCGCCGACGACCTCGTGACGCTGCGCGGCGCCGAACGCCTGGCGGCGGCTGACATCGTGATCTGGGCCTCGTCGCTGGTTCCCGAGACGATGCTCCGGCACTGCCGCGGCGACGCCGAGTTCCACGACTCGGCCACGATGACGCTCGAAGACGTGCTGGCGATCTTCGAGGCGAACCCGACGGCGACGATCGTCCGGCTGCACTCCGGTGACCCGAGCGTGTACGGCGCCATCCAGGAGCAGATCGACTGGTGCCACGGGGCGGGCCGTGACTTCGAAGTCGTCCCCGGCGTGACGTCGGTGGCCGGCGCAGCGGCGGAGCTCCGGCGCGAGCTCACGATCCCCCAGCGCGGGCAGTCGCTGGTCTACACCCGGCTCGCCGGACGCACCTCGGCGTCGATGCGGCCGAACGAGGACGTGAAGTCGTTCGCTCCGCACGGCACGACCATGGCGGTGTTCCTCTCGGGGGCGCGGCCCGACGAGCTCCAGGCCGAGCTGCTCGTCGAGGGGACGGGCTACACGCCGGACACGCCGGCGGTGGTTCTCGTGCGAGCCACGTGGCCCGATCAGCAGATCGTGCGAACCACCGTCGGCGACGTGGCCGAGGCCATCCGCTCGACCGGCGCCACGATGACCGTTCTCGTCCTCGTGGGCGACGTGCTCTCCGACGAACCGGTCGCCGCGCGGAGTCACCTGTATTCACCGGCCTACACCACCTCGTATCGGCTGAGGTCCGAGGACGGGTCGACGACCGGTCGGGTGAGCGTCCGCAGCCGGTCCGAGTCGGCGGGCAGGACACACTGAGCGCCGCCGTGTCGACCTCGGAACCCGAGCTGTCTCCCGACGTCGCGGCGGCGACGGGTCTGCGGACCGGATGGACCACCGGCACGTGTGCGTCGGCCGCGGCCAAGGCGGCCGCCACATGGCTGGTCACCGGCGCAGCGCCCGACGTGGTCGACGTCGCGCTGCCGGGCGGGGAGCGGGTGTCGTTCCCGACGGCCGACGTCGACCCGTCCAGTCCACATCGGGTCGCCATCGTGAAGGACGCAGGCGACGACCCCGACTGCACCGACGGCGCCCACGTCACCGCACACGTCGACTGGGCCGCCGACGCCGCCGAGCCGGTCACCCTCCGTCGCGGCGACGGCGTCGGTCTGGTCACCAAGCCCGGTCTCGGACTCGAGGTCGGCGGCCCGGCGATCAACCCCGTGCCGGTCCGCATGATCGAGGCGGCGATCGCGGAGGTCACGCCCCGCCCCGTCGTGTGCACCATCTCGGTGCCGGGCGGTGAGCGGATGGCGGAGAAGACCTCGAATTCGCGGCTCGGCATCGAGGGGGGCATCTCCATCCTCGGCACCACCGGCATCGTGAAGCCGTTCTCCACCGCCAGTTATCGCACCAGCGTGGTGCAGCAGATCGACGTCGCCGCGGCGCAGGGAACCGATGTCGTCGTCCTCGCCACCGGATCCCGCAGCGACGACTGGGCTCAGCGCGAGTGGCCCGATCTCGCGCCGGTCACGTTCGTCGAGGTCGGCGACTTCACCGGGATCGCCCTGAGGCG
>JBCCTP010000175.1:0-8706 GCA_039198505.1 Actinomycetota bacterium
GCCTGTTCCGACCGCAGCGTCGCCCGACGCCGTGATCACGTCGCCGACGCCCCCAGCAGAGACCGCCGTCGCCGCTGCGCCCGACCCGCCGCCCCAACCCGCCCTCGATGCCGACGCCCCTGCGTCCGCCGCCGTTCCGCCCCACGATCCGGAGCCGTCACCGCCGGCAGCGCAGGAGACCACACCGCCTCCCGCCGCGAGTGGACACGTCGGTCGAGACGTCTGGGACGCGGTGCGTCCCACGCTGAAGGGCATGGTCAAGGCCGTCTACGCCCCAGCCGAATACGTGAGCGGCGGAGCCGGGACCATGACGCTGTCGTTGCCCAACGACACCCACCGCGACAAGTGCGAACAGCACCGGGAAGTGGTCGAGTCGGCGCTCGCCGGACACGTCGGATCGCCCGTGGCGGTCGACCTCACCGTCGGCGCGGCCGGGGGCGGACCGTCCGGCGGTGGTGCGCCGAGTGCCGTCGGTGCTCGCGTCGAGCCGGCGACGTCGGCCACGTCGTCCCCACCGGCGCGGCCTCCGTCGACGCCGGTGGCGCCCGACGTCGACAGATCGGCGAGCCGGCCGTCCGCATCCGAAGCTCGATCCACGGCTGCGCCGGCCACTGCCGCTCCGCCCGGTGGTGGAGATCCGGGTCTGCGGGTCGCGGGCGGCGGCGCGGTGGCCGCTGCGTGGAGCGGAGCGGCGCCGCAGCCGATCGACCCCGAACCGGACTCCGTCACCGACGTCGACGTCGATCCTGCCCCCGAGTCCGTCGCCGGCGTCGCGGTGGGCGACTCCACCTCCGTTGTCTCGGCCGATGCTCCCGATCTGCATGTGGTGGCGTCCGACGGCCGCGAGATCGCCGAACGGGCTCGTCGGTCCGGTGCCGACGACAGCGGTGATCTCGACGGCGGTGATCTCGACGGTGGTGACGCTGCGCCGTGGCTCGAGCTCCCCGACGACGCCGAGGTCGACCTCGACGATCTCGTCGACGTCCCGCCCGAGAACGTGGCGACCCCGCTCGACCGTCTCGCCGAGGCGTTCCCCGGCTCCGAGCTGGTCGACGACGACGAGCTGTACTGACCGATCCTCGAGTTCGACCGATCTCGCACCGTGCCCACGACCTACACCCCCGCCGTCCAGACGTTGATCGACGAGCTCGGTCGGCTCCCCGGCGTCGGCCCGAAGTCGGCCCAGCGGATCGCCTTCCACCTGCTGAAGATCCCGGCCGACGACGTGATGCGTCTCGCCGAGGCCATCACCGTCGCCAAGCAGCGGGTCCGGTTCTGTGAGCGGTGCTTCAACGTCGCCGACGACGCACTGTGCGGGATCTGTGCCGACGACAGCCGCGACCCCACGGTGGTCTGTGTGGTCGAGGAGTCGCGCGACATCGTCGCCCTCGAGCGAACCGGCGAGTTCCGTGGTCGCTACCACGTGCTGCTCGGCGCGATGAGTCCGCTCGAAGGGATCGGACCCGAGCAGCTCAAGATCCGCGAGCTCGTCACCCGCATCGGATCCGAGGGGATCGAGGAGGTGATCCTGTGCACCAACCCCAACACCGAGGGCGAGGTCACGGCGATGTACCTCGCTCGTCTCCTGAAGCCACTCGGGCTCCGCGTCACGCGGATCGCGAGTGGGCTGCCGGTCGGAGGTGACCTCGAGTACGCCGACGAGCTCACTCTCGGACGAGCCCTCGAGGGCCGCCGTGTGGTCGACGACTGAGCGAGTGGGCGAACGACTTTTCCGATGTTGGAGCCGGTCGATCGTCGCATCCCGTGATTGACTCGCCTCGGTGAGTGTGGTCGCCCGGCGCATCGGAGCGCGGACTCATCCGTGGTTCGACTCGCCGTGGCACCTCGTCGTCGGTGTCGGCGTCCTGTACGTCATCGGTGTCCGGAGTGCGTTCTGGATCATCGAGCAGAGCGGTCTCGGGGCCGTGTACTTCCCGCCCGCCGGCATCACGCTGGCCGTGCTCGTGCTGGCGCCGGTCCGGCGGTGGCCCGTCGTCCTGGCGGTCGTCGGTGTCTGTGAGTTGGGTGTCGATGTCTGGATGGGCGTCCCCCTCGAGGACGCGATCGGGTTCGCCGCCGCCAACGTGGTGGGTCCGGCGGTGGGAGCAACCCTCATCGGTCAGGTGCTGGCGCTGATGGAGCGACCCGGGAGGTCGGCCCTCCTCTGGACGATCATCGGGTGCGGAGCCGGGATCGGGACGTTCGTGTCCGCGCTGATCGGCTCGACCGTCGCCTTCCCGGTCGGCTCGTCGGACCAGCTGACCCTTCTCGGCCAGTGGTGGCTCGGTGACGCGTTGGGTGTGGTGGCGATCGGGTTGCTGATCCTGTCGATCGCGCTGTCGTCCAAGCCGCGCCTCGGGATCACGACGCCCGGGCTGGTCGTCGTCGGTCTGCTCTCGATCGGCGTCGTCATGTCGCTGGCGTTCACCGACCTCCCGGTGCTCTCCGTTCCGCTCGCCGGCACGCTCATCGTGGCGGCGATGTTCGGCAGCGTTCCCGCCAACCTCAGCACCGCCATCGCGAGTACGACCGTGGCGGTGTGGCTGGCGTTCGAGGACGGTGAGCTCATCACGGGCCTCACGACCGCGCAGAGCCTCGTGGTCTACAAGCTGACGTTGATCGTGTTCGGCACGATGGCGGCCTTCGTGGCCGTCGAGTCATCGCAGCGGGTGCGAGCCACCACCGCGGCGGTCGAGCACCGCATGCGTGCCGACAACGAGCGCGAGACCGTCGAGGCCCTCCAGCGTCTCCTGCTGCCGCCCGCCGAACTGCGCGGGGAATCGTTCACCGCCTCGGGCCTGTACGTCGCCGCCACGCGAGATCTCGGGGTCGGAGGCGACTGGTACGAAGTGCTGGAACTCCCCGACGGACGTGTGATGGTCGCCGTCGGCGACATCGTGGGTCACGGCGCCGCCGCAGCGCACACGATGAACCGGCTGCGGATCCTCACGACCCTCTGTGCCGCCGACTCGCACACGGCCGGCGACCTGCTCCAGGCCGTCGAGGCCCGAGCGCGGGGCCTGGTCGACGCCTTCGCGTCCACCGTGTGGATCGGATTGTTCGACCCGTCGACGGCCGAACTCTCCTACACCGCCGCCGGGCACCCGCCCGGCTTTCTCGCCAGTGACGACGGTGTCGTCCGCCTCGAGTCGGGTCTCAACCCGCCGATGTTCGTCGATCCCGGTCAGCCCAAGACGGACCGGACCGTCACCGTTCCCGCAGGGGCCACCCTGGTCCTCTACACCGACGGGCTCATCGAGCGTCCGGGCGAGGCGATCGACGTCGGTCTGTCTCGCCTGGAGGCGGCGGTGGCTCAGTCGGCCGACTCGATGAGTCCGGAGGAGCTCTGGGAGCGGGTATCGGCGCGCGACCCGGGCCGCAACGGTCGCGACGACTCGATCGTGTTGATGGTGTCCTTCGATGCGGCGTCGGCGCTCACGTCGAGCGAGCGGATCGAATCAACACCGGCGGTCGAGATCGAGAGCCCACCGCACGACCCGCGTGCCGACGACCGGCTGAAAACAAACTGAGACGCCACCTCCGTGAACCGGTAGCGGGCGGACGGGCCGGTTCACGTCGATGACGTCTCAGACGGTGTCGGCAGATCCGGTGATCGGGTCCGCCGAGCGATCAAGTTGTTGCAGTGAGATTACGAAATCGAGCCGCTTTCGTCAACAGATGACAACAAAAGGCAGTGAATGCGTCATCTCTTGCGCCTCACGTGGTGAGTCTACTGCGGATCGTGGTGTCCGGAACTGGTCGACGTGTGTCTTGTTACCCGACGGTAACCGTGGGCTAGCGTTGGGTCATGAGCGAGATCTCGTCCACCGGCACGTACCTGGTCGCGGGGGCTCGGACCCCCATCGGCAAGATGAGCGGCGGCCTCGCGTCGTTCTCGGCGGCCCAACTCGGCACCGTCGCGATCGGCGAGGCGCTCGGGCGAGCGGGTGTTGCTCCCGACGAGGTCGAGCACGTGATCATGGGCCAGGTGCTCATGGCCGGCCAGGGGCAGGTTCCCAGCCGGCAGGCCGCCGCGGGTGCGGGCATTCCGATGAGCGTCCCGTCGGTCAACGTCAACAAGGTCTGTCTGTCCGGACTGAACACGATCCAGCTCGCTCACCAGATGGTCGCGCTCGGTGAGGCCGACGTGGTCGTCGCCGGCGGGATGGAGTCGATGACCAACGCGCCGTACCTCGCCGACGGCGCCCGCGGCGGGTTCCGCTACGGCAACACCGAGCTGCGCGACGCCATCATCGCCGACGGACTCTGGTGTGCGTTCGACGCCTGCCTCATGGGACTCGGGACCGAGCGGTACGCCGACGGCTCGATCTCGCGCGAGGCGCAGGACGAGTTCGCGGCCGTGTCCAACGAGCGGGCGGCGAACGCCATCAAGGAGGGCCGACTCGCCGACGAGATCGTTCCGGTCGAGGTGCCGCAGCGCAAGGGCGATCCGATCCTGGTCGAGCACGACGAGGGGGTTCGCCCCGGCACCACGGCCGAGAGCCTCGGCAAGCTGCGCCCTGCGTTCGATCCGGAGGGGACCATCACGGCGGCCAACGCGTCACAGATCTCCGACGGCGCGTCGGCGATCGTGGTCATGTCCGGCGCCGAGGTCGAGCGTCGCGGCGTCGAACCCCTCGGCGAATTCGTGTCGTACGGCATGGTCGCCGGACCCGACTCGGCGTCGCTGCTCCAGCAGCCCAGCCGGGCGATCATGCTCGCCGCTGAGAAGGCCGGCGTGTCCATCGACGAGATCGACCTGTTCGAGATCAACGAGGCGTTCGCCGCCGTCGGTATCGCGTCGATGGCCGACCTCGGCATCACCGACGAGAAGGTCAACGTCAACGGCGGGGCGATCGCCCTCGGTCACCCGATCGGGATGAGCGGCAACCGTCTCGCCCTCACCCTCCTCCACGAGCTGAAGCGCCGCGGGGGCGGCGTCGGCGCGGCCGGCCTCTGCGGCGGCGGCGGCCAGGGCGACGCCCTGATCGTCCGCACCGTCTGATCACGACCGGGGTCAGGCCCGGAAACGTGATCGAACTGGACGGGGGTTCGCGGCGTCGGAGTTGGTGACGTCGCGCGTGTCGGCGTCGATCCACCAACGGAGGTTCGCCGTGAGTCGTCTCATCCATCCCCGTCCATCTCGATCGTGGGCCGTTCTCGTCGTCGGTGCGGCGGCGGTGACGTGGCCGGCGTGCGGCGGCACGAGCAGCGGCGGCGATGACGCCGGCCTCGTCGAGCGAGGGCTCGGCGAGATCCCGATCGAGGTGATCGAGGCGGGTCGGTCGGGGACGGCGCCGGTGTTCGTCGAGGTCACCGACCTGTCCGCTGTGGCCGAGGTGCGGGGACTCGATGCTCCGGCACCCGGGCGCGACGCCGGCGACGTGGTTCGGTGGATGGGCGACCTGACCCTGGCTCGAGAACCTGCGCCCGGCGAGGTGCTCACGGTGCCGCTCCGCCCGGCACCGCTGTTCTTGGACGTGGTCGGCGCGGCGGAGGACCTCCGGGAAGCGATCGGCATCGATCCCGGTGCGATCGAGACGTTGGTGTCCGTCACCGCCCAGCTGAGCGAGTTCTCCGTGGTGGCGGGACCTCACGAGCCGGCGGGCGGGCTGGTCGAGGTCGGTGGTGGGGTCCTGACCCTCGGCGAGGGCGATGACAACGAGATCGCTCCCGATCGGTCCGACGATCTCCGTCTGCTGGGTCGGCCGTGGCGCGTGGGCGCGGGCGACGGATCTCTCGCCGTCTCGCTGTCGACGCCGGCGATCGAGGCGTGGCTCGCCGGAGGGGAGACGGCACGAGACGACGACGATCTGGTCGACGTGGCACGAGCGCTCGACGACCGAGACGTGCTCTCCGCGTTCATCGTCGATGGTCGCTTCCTCGAGTCGGCGGCACTCCTCGCACCGGATCCGTTCGACGACGACGGCGGTCCGAACCCCTTCGACGAACCACGGATCGACGAGAGCTTCGATCTCGTTGGCATGGGCCCTGCGGTGGTCGACGGCGACGTCCGCTACGTCGTGGCGTACCTGTTCGACGACGCCGGCGAGGCCGACGACGCCGTCGCATCGGTGGAGGCGGTGTGGGCCGGCGCCACGTCGGTGGTCGAGCGGACACCGATCAGCGACATCGCTACGGTCGACTCGATCGAGGTCGACGATCGTGTCGTGACTCTCGTCGTCCGCGACGAACGCGGGGTCGGGATCGCGGCCCTCCTCGCCGGGGTCACGAGCGGTGAGGCTCCCTTCGTCTACCGCTGACGACTCTGGATTCGGGGCCGGAGTTACCGCTCGGTAACATCGGGTCATGCAGGAGATCCTCGAAGCGATCCAGGCGGGTGCGAGCGGCGACGAGCTGGCCCACCTGCCCCTTCCCGATCACTACCGCGCCGCCTTCGTCCGACGTGACGAGACCTCGATGTTCGAAGGGATCGACTCGTGGGACAAGGACCCGCGCAAGTCGCTGCACGTGGCCGACGTGGCGACACCCGAGCTCGCCCCCGACGAGGTGTACCTCGCCGTCATGGCGTCGTCGATCAACTTCAACACGGTGTGGACGTCGATCTTCGAACCGCTGCCGACCTTCGGATTCCTCGACCGTCTCGCCCGCGAGAGCGAGTACGCCGCTCGGCACCAGCGCGACGAGCACATCGTCGGGTCCGACGCGTCGGGTGTGGTGCTCCAGGTCGGCGCGGCCGTGCGCAACTGGAAGCCCGGCGACCGCGTCACGGTCCACTGCAACCACGTCGACGACCAGGACCACACCGCCCACGACGATTCGATGCTCGCCGCCAACCAGCGCATCTGGGGCTTCGAGACCAACTTCGGTGGCCTCGCCGACCTGTCGATCGTGAAGGCCAACCAGCTGATGCCCAAGCCGACCCACCTCACGTGGGAAGAGGCAGCGGTCAACGCGCTGTGCAACTCCACGTCGTACCGCATGCTCGTGTCCGACAACGGCGCCCGCATGAAGCAGGGTGACTCCGTCCTCATCTGGGGCGCGACCGGCGGCATCGGCGGCTACGCGGTGCAGTACGTCCTCAACGGCGGTGGCACGCCGATCGGCGTCGTGTCGTCACCGGAGCGCGCCGAGATCCTCCATCGGATGGGCTGTGAGGCGGTCATCGACCGTCGGGCGGCGGGCTACAACTTCTGGTCCGACGACCACACCCAGGACGAGTCCGAGTGGCGCCGTTTCGGCAAGGACATCCGGGCGCTCAACGAGGGCGAGGACGTCGACATCGTGTTCGAGCATCCCGGGCGTTCCACGATGGGCGCGTCGATCTTCGCCGCCAAGCGCGGTGGCACGGTCGTCACCTGCGCGGCCACGTCGGGGTACATGGTCGAGTTCGACAACCGCCACTTCTGGATGAAGCTGAAGCAGCTCGTGTCGTCACACTTCGCCAACTACGCCGAGTCGTACCAGGCGAACCGACTCATCGACCAGGGTCGGATCCAGCCGCTGCTCACCGAGACCTACCCGCTCGAGCAGGTCGGCGAGGCCACGCTGGCGATGCACCACAACCAGGCCGACGGCAAGCTCGGCGTGCTGTGTCTCGCCCCCGAGGAGGGCCTCGGCATCGACGATCCCGAAAAGCGCGACCGCATCGGCGAGGACGTCGTCACCGTCTTCCGCCGCTGACCGAGTCGGCAGTCAGTCGAGCTTGACGTCGAACTGCTCGCGGAGCTCGCGCTTCAGGATCTTGCCGCTCGGGTTGCGCGGCAGCTCGGTCACGAACTCGACCGCCTTCACCGTCTTGAACGGGGCGAGCTTGCCGCGGGTGAACTCCATGATCTCCTCGGCGGTGAGGCTCTCGTCCTTCGGCACGACGACCGCCAGCGGTGACTCGCCCCACTTCTCGGAGGGCACACCGATGATGCCGGCGTCGGCGATCTTGTCGTGCGACATGAGGACGTTCTCGATCTCGGCGGGATAGACGTTCTCTCCGCCCGAGATGAGCATGTCCTTGATGCGGTCGACGATGGTGACGAACCCGTCGGCGTCGATGGTGGCGACGTCACCCGTGTGTAGCCATCCGTCGACGATCGTCTCCGCGGTGGCCTCCGGGCGGTTCCAGTAGCCCTGCATCACGTGCTCGCCGGCCACGATGACCTCGCCCGACTCGCCAGGTGCGACGTCGTTGCCCTGGCCGTCGACCACGCGGACGTCGGTGAAGTAGAAGGACTTGCCGGTGGAACCGATGCGCTCGGCGGCGTCGATCGACGAGATCACGCAGGCCGGGCCGCACGACTCGGTGAGCCCGTAGACCTGGTGGATCTCGATGTCGAGCGCGTTGTACGCCTCGATCAGGCTGACCGGAACCGGCGCGGCACCGCTCATGACCCAGCGCACACCACTCGCGTCGTGGGCCGACGGGTCGTGGACCATGAGCATGAACTGCAGCATCGCCGGGACCATCAGCGTGGTCGTGACGTTCTCGTCGCGGATCACCTCCCACGCCGCCGAGGGATCGAACGCACGCAGCAGGACGATCGTGCAGGCGCCGTACACGCACCCGAGCACCGGCGTCAGCGCGCCGACGTGGAACAGCGGGAGGGCGTTGAGGAACACGTCGCCCTTGCGGAAGTCGGAGGTGGAGGCGATGGTGAGGTTGGCCCAGAACACCGTGTGATGCGAGTGCATCACGCCCTTCGGGAGACCCGTCGTGCCCGACGTGTACATGATGAAGAGCAGGTCGTCGCC
>JBCCTP010000176.1:0-8677 GCA_039198505.1 Actinomycetota bacterium
CCCGAGACCGGGAGTGACGCGACCCGTCAGGCCCTCACCGCAGCGCTCCTGCTGCTGGTCCTCGGTGGCGCCGCCTTCGTGATCGCGCAGCCTCTGCGACGAGACGAGAGCGCCGACTGATCGGCCCCACCTGAGGGCGCCGATGGCGTCCAGACGACCGACGGCCCCGCCGTCGCCACGATCGGTTCGTGGCGGCGACGGGGTCGTCGTCGTTCAGCGACTCGCACGCACCGGCACTGGTGCGCACCACGTCAGCCTCGTGTGATCAGTTGCGCGGAACCTCGCTCCACGGAACCTCGCGATCGACGCGCACGTCGCCGGGCAGGCCGAGGACTCGTTCGCCGAGGATGTTGCGCATGACCTCGCTGGTGCCGCCCGCGATCGAGTTCGCCCGCACCCGGATGAACGCCTTCTGGAGCGTGTCGGCTCCCATGGCGGTCTCGGGGCGCACCATCTCGTAGCTGCCGTACAGCAGACCCTCGGCGCCGAGGAGGTCCATCACCTTGGAGTAGATGTCCTTGTTGAGGTCGGCCGACGCCATCTTGCCGATCGAGCCCTCGGGACCGGGGTCGCCCTTCTTGCGGTTCTGGCTCGCTCGGATGTTGGTGAGACGCAGCACCTCGGCGCGCGCCCACAGCTGCATGACCTCGTCCTTCGTGGCGGCGTCCTGATCGGCCTCGTCGAGATCGTTCCATGCGTTGACGAGCGCAGCGATGGAGCCGGAACCCTTCGGTGGGATGGTGCCGCCGATCGAGACCCGCTCGTTCATGAGCGTGGTGAGCGACACGCGCCACCCGTCGCCCGGCTTGCCGAGCATCGCCGACTCGTTGATGCGGGTGTCGGTGAAGAACACCTCGTTGAACTCGGCCTCACCGGTCATCTGACGCAGCGGCCTCACCTCGACCGTGGGATCCTCCATGTCGACGATGAACGCCGTGAGCCCGGCGTGCTTCACCGCCTGCGGGTCGGTCCGCACGACCAGGAGCCCCCACTTCGACAGGTGCGCGAGCGTGGTCCAGACCTTCTGGCCGTTGCAGATCCACTCCTCGCCGTCCTGGACGCCCGACGCGGCGAGGCCACCGAAGTCGGAGCCGGCACCCGGCTCGGAGAAGAGCTGGCACCAGACCTCCTCGCCGGTGAACATCGGCCGCATGTGCCGCTGCTTCTGTTCGGCGGAGCCCCAGGTGATGAGCGTGGGTGCACACATGCCGTGCCCGATCGGGTTGCGGATCATCGCATTGGGCGCGCCCGCCGCCGACAGCCGCTCGTTGACGATGCGCTGCAGCTTCGGGGACACGCCGAGCCCACCCTCGCCCTCGGGGAAGTGCACCCACGCGAGACCACGGTCGTACTGCTGACCCAGGAACTCCTGGGGCGGCGTGTCCTGGGGCGGGTGGCTGGCGAGCAGGTCGTCGACGAGGTCGCTGACCCGCTGTTCATCGGCGGTGAGCGTCGTCGGTGCTTCGGTCACGGTCATGCTCGAACGGTACCCGTCGACCTCGCCGGGCGATCAACCCTGACGTCGGGTGCCGGCGTCAGTTGAGCGCCGCCGAGGCGTCGGGGCCGTCCGGCGAGGGGGTGCGTGTCTGGTGGCGAAGCTCGGCCACGATCGCCGACCGGACGGCGTCTCGGTTCTGAGCGAACACCGCGCGGAGGTTCGCCAGGATCCGCTCGACGATGGCGTTGGTCGACATCGGCGCCAGGTACCGGTCGTCGAACGGTGCGCGTCCGCCCGTGACCCGGTCGAAAAGGGCTCGGACCCCGTCGAGGTCGAGTGGTTCCG
This sequence comes from Actinomycetota bacterium, assembly GCA_039198505.1. GTDB lineage: Bacteria > Actinomycetota > Acidimicrobiia > Acidimicrobiales > Ilumatobacteraceae > Ilumatobacter_A. The sequence goes on from JBCCTP010000176.1 coordinate 1,784, forward strand.
AGCCCTGGAACGGGTCGAAGAACACGCCCGTCTCGGCGGGATCGGCGAGCAGCACATGGCCGGGGAGACCGACGCACACGAGGCGCGCACCGACGCGCCGAGCAACCTCGATGGCGACCACGCCGAGTGTGATCGGAATCCCGAGGCGTCGGTCGAGCACCCGGTCGAGGCACGAGTTGCGCCAGTCGTAGTAGTCGTCGACGTTGCCTCGGAACGCGGCGTCATCGACCAGGTAGCGCACCACGCCGGCGGGGGTCGGCGTCGCGCACTCACCCGCGAGGACGTCGAGGACGGCGAGCCACTCGATCTCGTCGAGCGGTCCGCCGACCGCACCGGCGATGGCCAGACAGGCTTCGTCGAGTTCGGGCTCGGCGGCGCTCAAGACGCGAGCGAGACGGGCGACGGACACGTCGGGCGACGGTATCGCCCTCAGGACGTCGCAGAGGCGAGACCCGGCGCGGTGGTCGCCGAGGCGAGTTCGCGGAGCTCGGCGTCGACGGTCTCGATGGCCGATCCGACGTCGGGGTCGTCGTCGTTCATCGCAGCGTCCGGAGTGACATCGCCCCGGAGGATCGTGGAGTGGGCGACTCTGACGTGCCAGCCGGCCGACCCGATCTCGACGTCCTCGATCGCCACGCCGAGCTCGCGGACGGCCGCAGCGACCGACTCGCCGAAGCCCCAGAGGCCGAGGAGATACTCGCCCACCGAGAATCGGTCGGCCCCGAACTCCATCCGTTCCGTGAGAGCGTCGTCGAGCGACAGGATCCGGCGGACCTCGTCGCCGTCGACGTTCTCCATCTGACCGAGGACGAGTGTGCCGACGTCGTGCAGCAGACCTGCGACATAGGCGTCGCTGCGCATCGACGAGGGCTCGCCGGCGAGCACGATCGAGCGCGCCGCCAACGCGGCGACACCGCGGCTGTGGCGGTTCACCTCGTCGACGTCGATGGCGATGCCATCGGTCCGCTCGAAGAGCGACCGCGCCGCCACCATCGCCGTCATCACGTCGACGCCGAGGAACGAGATCGCGTCGACGACGGAGCTGAGCGTGCGGGCCAGACCGAACGAGGAGGAGTTCACGAGTCGCAGCATCTCTGCGGTCAGCGCCACGTCCTGGGTGACGATCTCGGAGAGGACGTCGAGCCCTTGGTCCTCCTCCAGCGCCTGGAGCAGCTGGTGGTGGATCGGGCCGGGACTCGGCAGGTGGTCGACGGCGCCGACGATGTCGCGGATGGCGTCGGTCGGCGCCTGGCGACGATTGCGGACGATCATCTCGATCGCCGCGGCGAGTTCGCCTCGACGGCAGGGCCGGTCGAGCACTCGATGCGCCGAGCGAACGCTGCGGAACGCGTCATCGATCCCCTCGTCGCTGAGCCGGATGCGTCCGACCGACGGGATCGACACGCGCACGACCTCGAGGATGTCCTGCTCGTCCCCCTCGGAGGTCACGCCCGAGACCACCACGTCAGGTGCACTCACGGTCAGCGCCGCGATCGCCTCGTCACGCGAGGCGCAGAAGCGGAGCGTCCACGCGCCGTCGAGGTGGGCGAGGTCGGTGCGGAGCTGCTCGATGACCTCGGGGTCGTCGTCGACGATGATCACGTCGGCGAACGGGACATCGAGCACACGATCCACGCCCGTCTATCGGTCGGAACCGTCGCCGACCTGAGCCGAGTTCCGCGAACGATCCGACCGCGCCGTGGGTGGGAAGACGGCGAGACGCTCCCACTACGTTGCCCCCTCATGTACCCAGGCGCCCACCTCGAGACCCGGGGAGACTCCCCCGCCGTCGTCATGGCCGACTCCGGCTTCACCCAGACGTTCCGCGAGCTCGATGCCGCGGCCAACCGATTGAGTCGACTGCTGCGCAGTGCGGGCCTCGAACCCGGCGACCACGTGGCGATCTGCATGGAGAACCACGATCGGTATCTCGAGATCGTCTGGGGGTGCCACTACGCCGGGCTGATCTACACCTGTGCGTCGTCGCGTCTCGGCAGCGACGAGCTCACCTACATCGTGAACGACTGCGGCGCACGGGTGTACATCACCTCGAAGTACAAGTCGGAGCAGGCCGCCGAGATCGTGGGCGACACCCCCGACGTCGAGCTGCGACTGATGCTCGACGGCACGATCGACGGGTATGAGAGCTACGAGGACGCGGTCTCGCGCCACGACGCCGCGCCGCTCGACGAGGAACGGGTGGCCGGGCAGGACATGTTGTACTCCTCGGGCACGACCGGGCGACCGAAGGGAGTCGCTCGAACCTTCGCCCGGACGCCGCTGAACGAGGACCCCGGCGCGGTGATGCCGCTGATGCAACTGCTGTTCGCCATGGACGACACGAAGACCTACCTCTCGCCGGCGCCCTTCTACCACGCTGCACCGCTGCGCTTCTGCCTGGCCACCCACGCGCTGGGCGCCACCGTCGTGGCCATGGAGAACTTCGACGCCGAGCGCTACCTGCAGCTCGTCGAGGAACACACGGTGACCCACAGCCAGGTGGTGCCCACGATGTTCATCCGGATGCTCAAGCTCGACGAAGAGGTGCGCTCGAAGTACGACGTGTCGTCACTCGAGTGCGTCATCCACGCCGCCGCGCCCTGCCCGGTGCCGACCAAGAAGGCGATGATCGAGTGGTTCGGCCCGGTGATCCACGAGTACTACGCCGGCTCCGAGGGCAACGGCTTCGTGTACTGCAACAGCGAGCAGTGGCTCGCCCACGAGGGCACCGTCGGCATCCCGATCGTCGGCACCCTCCACATCGTCGGCGAGGACGGCGAGGAGGTCCCGCAGGGGCAGTCCGGCACGATCTACTTCGAGGGCGGCGCCGAGTTCGAGTACCACAACGATCCGGAGAAGACGAGCGGCAGCCGCCACGAGAAGGGCTGGTCGACCCTCGGAGACATCGGCTACGTCGACGAGGACGGGTTCCTCTACCTCACCGACCGCAAGGCGTTCATGATCATCTCCGGCGGGGTGAACATCTATCCGCAGGAGGCCGAGAACGTGCTGGTGCAGCACGAGTCGGTCGTCGACGTGGCGGTGTTCGGAGTGCCCAACGACGACTTCGGCGAAGAGGTGAAGGCCGTCGTGCAGCCGCGCGAGATGCCCGCCGACGACGAGGCCGCGCAGAAGCTCGCCGGTGAGCTGATCCAGTACTGCCGGTCGCAGCTCGCCGACGTGAAGTGCCCCCGGTCGATCGACTTCCGCGAGGAACTCCCGCGACACCCGACCGGCAAGCTCTACAAGCGGCTGCTCAAGGACGAGTACTGGGAGGCCGCCGGCCGCAACATCTGAGGACGGCATCCCCCGGCCGGGGCGGGACGGGTCGTACAGTCCGACGCGGTGGCGCGACGCGGTGGTCGGACCGGTGTGCTCCTCACAGGGGCGGCACTCGTGGCCGTCGCCTGCTCTCCTGACGACCCGGTCTCCAACGACCCGATCACGTTCCCACCCACCTCGTTCGCCGCGCCCGCCCCTGCCGAGTCGACCAGCACGCTGCCAGGCGACGAGAACGGGGAGGACCTCGAGCCGCCGATCCCGGAGACGACCACGACACTCCCGCCGGCTCTGACGCGAGCCGAGGCGGCAGTCGAGGCCGCCCGGGAGCAGTGGGAGGGTCTCGGCGTCGTCGACTACGAGGTCACGTTCGTCACGGTGGTCGACGGGGTCGGATCCTCGCAGCGCATCGCCACCGTCATCGGCGGCGACGTCGCCTCGATCGTCGACTCTGCGGGTCCGGGGGAGTCCGACGACCCCGGCACGGTCGATGCCGAGTCGCTCCCCCATCCGGTGACCGTCGACGGGTGGCTCCGACGCCTCGCGTCATATGTCGACGACGAGATCGACCACACGGTCACGTTCGACGATCTCACGGGGAGTCCAGCGTTCGTCGAGGTCGGTCCCGGCGAGTCGGTCGAGCCCTACCGGTACCTCCAGGTGTCGATCCGCGCTCTCGACCTCTCGGTCGAGGAACGTCAGGACGAGGTCTCCGAGACGGAAGAGGAACGTCTCGCCGCGGCGATCGAGCGATGGGAGACCACCCGGACCGAGTCACTCGCGTCCGGCTACGCGGTCACATTCGAGGCGAACTGCAACACGTGTCCGGCGGTCGGCACTCAGCGAGTCGTCGTGGTCGAGGGTGTTCCGGTCGACCCGAGCGGTGAGCCGCTCGAGCTCGACGAGTCGCCGATCGGCGCCACCGTCGATCAGTGGTTCGACTTCCTGCGATTCGTCATCGGCGAGGTCGACGCGTATGACGTGCAGTTCGACCCGACCACGGGGGTGCCGTTCTTCGTCGACATCGACGCGCGACGCGAGATCGACGGCGACGAGTTCCGACTCGACGTGCTGCAGCTCGAACCACTCGAGACCGAGACCGGATCGTGAGGACGCCGTGACCGCTTCGCGACGCGCGCTCGACCACCCGTACCTCCATCATCCCGACCTCCCCGATGGCGCGCCCATCGCGTTCGCCCACCGCGGTGGCACCGACGTGGCCCCCGAGAACACGGTGGCGGCCTTCGACCACGCGGTGGCGCTCGGGTACCGCTACCTCGAGACCGACGTGCACCGGACGCTCGACGGTGAGCTGGTCGCGTTCCACGACCGGAACCTCTCGCGCACGTCCGGCGTCGATGCGCTCATCTCCGATCTCACCGCCGCCGAGATCGACGACGTCCGCATCGACGGCGAGCACCGGATCCCGCGTCTGAGCGAACTGTTCGAACGGTTCCCGACCGTCCACTTCAACATCGACGCGAAGGCCGACGACGCCGTCGAGCCACTCGCCGAGATCGTCCGCCGGTACGAGGCGATCGATCGCGTCTGTCTGGCGGCCTTCGTACGGTCGCGCATCCTGCGCCTCACCGAACTGCTCGGCCCCGAACTGCTGACCAACATGAGCTCGGTCGAGGTCGCCCTCTTCTGCCTCGGCCGTCGGACGCTCGGCGACCGCCTCCGAGCAGCGCAGGTGCCGGTCCGCGGCGGTCGCGTCGACCTCGTCACCCCGGCCATGCTCGACCGGGCCCGTCGCCGCGGGATCCCCGTGCACGTGTGGACCATCAACGATGCCACCGAGACCGAACGTCTCCTCGACCTCGGCGTCGACGGGATCATGACCGACGACGTCGCCATGCTCCGCGACGCGTTCGTCGCTCGACGACTCTGGCCCGCCTGAGCGGCGTTCGGGCGACGGCGTCACGCGAGGATGGCGACGTGAGCGAGAACCCGCCGTTCCGATCGTCCCGCGCGCCGCGCCACATGGTGGCGTCGGCGGATCATCTGGCGACGAGCGCCGGGATCGAGATCCTCGGGAGAGGCGGGAACGCCGTCGACGCCGCCATCGCCACGAACGCCGCCATCGCGGTCGTCGGCCCCCACCTGTGCGGGCTCGGCGGCGACCTGTTCGCCATCGTGTGCGTCGACGACGAGGTGTTCGCGTTGAACGCGTCGGGCCGCGCCGGGTCGGGGGCGAACTCCGCGTCCATCCGTGACGACGGCGTCCACGAGATGCCGTTCCGCCACGACATCCGATCGGTCACCGTGCCGGGCTGCGTCGACGGATGGATGGCACTCCACGAGCGATTCGGTTCCCTGCCACTCGACCAGGTGCTCGCGCCCGCCATCTCCTTCGCCGACGCCGGCTTCCCGGCGAGCCCGCTCCTCGCTGCGGCGATCCACCTGCTCGACGACCCCGGCCGGGAGCAGCTCGACGAGATCGCATCACAGGGACACACCCGCGGTCGGCGTGTTCGTCGTCCGGGCGTCGCTGCGACGCTCGCCGGCATCGCTCGGGGCGGGCGGGACACGTTCTACGAGGGAGCGTTCGGGGAGGGGTTGCTGACACTCGGCAACGGATGGTTCTCCGAGGCCGACCTCGCCGTCGGCCAGGCCGACTGGGTCACTCCGCTGTCGACCGATGCGCTCGGGGTCCGGCTGCACACCGTCGGGCCGAACTCGCAGGGATACCTCGCGCTCGGCGGTGCGCGGCTCGCTGGCCAACTCGATTTGCCGCTCGACCCGACCTCGGACCAGTGGGCGCACCTGCTGATCGAGGCCGCCACGGCGGCCGGTCGCGACCGACCCAAGGTGCTGCACGACCGCACCGACGGCGACGAACTCCTCGACATCATCGACGGACGCGTCGACGAGATCGATCCGGATCGAGCGAGCCGACGGCCTGCGCCCACCGGCGACGGCGACACGACCTACCTCTGCACCGCCTCACGGGATCCGAACGGTCGAGAGATGGCCGTGTCGCTCATCCAGTCGAACGCATCGGGCTTCGGGAGCCATCTCGTGGAGCCCAACACGGGGATCAACCTGCACAACCGCGGCATCGGGTTCAGCGTCGTCGAGGGGCATCCGGCCGAGGTCGCGCCCGGCCGTCGCCCACCGCACACGCTGATCCCGGCGGCCGCGACGAGAGACGACGGCTCGATCGCCGCGGTCTTCGGCACGATGGGCGGGGACGCGCAACCCCAGATCCTCCTGCAGTTGGCGGTGCGCATGTTCCACCACCGCCAGTCACCCGCCCGAGCGATCGCCGCCGGCCGGTGGGCGCTGCGCGGCGCATCGACCGGTTTCGACACGTGGGCCGAACCGGACGCCATCCGCGTCGCCGTCGAGGGTCACGCCCCCGACACATGGATCGACGAGCTCGCCGTCCGAGGGCATCGCACGACGTCGACCGAAGACTGGAGTTCGGCGTTCGGCCACGCCCACGCCATCGTCAGCGGTCGAGACGGCATGTGGACCGGCGCAGCCGACCCCCGCACCGTCGTCGGCTCCCACACTGTCGCTAGGCGCCGGTGCAGGAGCCGACGACGGTGCGGGGGTCGGCGGCGCCGGTCCACATGCCGTCTCGCCCGCTGACGATGGCGTGGGCGTGGC
>JBCCTP010000177.1:0-8667 GCA_039198505.1 Actinomycetota bacterium
CGCCCGCCCGCCGCACGTCGCTCACTGTGCCTGCGGCGCACCGCTCGGTACCTGCAACCACGCTGTTCTTTCGTACCGTTGGGTTCCATGAGCTCCCCCCGTGACGAGTGGCAGGCCGCGTTCGACGACTCGCGGTTGCGTGAGGACGACTACGCGACGATGTCGGGCATCCCGCTCGACCCGGTCTACGGGCCCGAGGACGGTGAGTTCCCGGGTGTGTACCCGTACACCCGCGGGCCGTACGCCTCGATGTACCGGTCGAAGCTCTGGACCATGCGCATGTTCGCCGGCTTCGGCACCGCCGACCAGACGAACCAGCGGTTCAAGGAGATCATCAAGGCGGGCGGCTCGGGGCTGTCGACGGCGTTCGACATGCCGACGCTGCTCGGCCTCGACTCCGACGACCCCATGTCGCTCGGCGAGGTCGGACGATGCGGCGTGGCGGTCGACTCGCTCGCCGACATGGAGGACCTCTACGCGGGCATCGACCTGGGTGACATCACCACGTCGATGACGATCAACTCGCCGGCTGCACCGATCTTCGCGATGTTCATCGCCAACGCCGAGAAGGCCGGCATCAACCGCGCCCGCCTCGGGGGCACGCTGCAGAACGACATCCTGAAGGAGTACCAGGCCCAGAAGGAGTTCGTGTTCCCGCCTCGCCAGTCGATGCGGCTCGTGCGCGACACGATCCAGTTCACCGCCGCCGAGATGCCGCGCTGGCACTCGATCTCGATCTCCGGCTACCACATCCGCGAGGCAGGCTCGACGGCAGCCGAAGAGCTCGCGTTCACGCTTGCGAACGGCTTCGCGTACGTCGAGCTCGCATTGCAGGCCGGCCTGCCCGTCGACGCCTTCGCGCCGCGCCTCAGCTTCTTCTTCAACGCCCACATCGACTTCTTCGAGGAGATCGCGAAGATGCGCGCCGCCCGCCGCATCTGGGCGCGGTGGATGAAGGAGCGCTACGGCGCCGAGCTCGACCGGTCGATGCAGCTCCGCTTCCACACCCAGACGGCCGGCGTGTCGCTCACCGCACAGCAGCCCGAGGTGAACATCGTGCGCACCGCCATCGAGGCGCTCGCCGGCGTGCTCGGCGGCACGCAGAGCCTGCACACCAACTCGATGGACGAAGCGCTCGCGCTGCCCACCGACAAGGCGGCGCGCATCGCCCTGCGTACCCAGCAGGTCATCGCCCACGAAACGAACGTGGCGCACGTCGCCGATCCGCTGGGTGGGTCGCATTTCGTCGAGGAGCTCACCGACGAGATGGAGCGCCGGGCGGAGGAGATCTTCTCGAAACTCGACGAGTTCGGAGACGGTTCGATCCTCGAGGGCGTCATCAAGGGCATCGACGAGAACTGGTTCCAGGGCCGGATCGCCGACTCGGCGTACGAACTCGAGCGGAAGTTCAACGAGGGCAAGCGGGCCATCGTCGGTGTGTCCGACTTCCTCGACGGCAACGACGAGATGCTCGACATCCTCCAGATCACCAACGAAGACGAGGCCCGTCAGAAGCAGCGCCTCGACTCGGTGCGCGGTGACCGTGACGCCGAGGCGGTCGAGAAGGTCCTCGCGAAGCTCGCCGCCGAGGCCGCCGACCCCGAGATCAACCTGATGCCCACGCTCATCGAGGCGTCGCACGTGTACGCGACACTCGGCGAGATCATGTCGACGCTCGCCGGCGTGTTCGGCCGGCACGTCGAAGTCCCGACGATCTGAGTCGACCGAGCGAGCCCGGTTCGCTCAACTCCGGGGCGGTGCCGACCGATCCAGCAACCATGGCGTCGGAGTCCGCGCGCACCGGTCTGCACGAGGCCGCCCGCTGCCAGTCGCTGCTGCACGAACTCACCGGCGGCTCCCTCGGCCGAGAGCTCGAGATCGTCCTCACGCTGCTGCAACGCGTTCCCTGTCTGGTCTTCATCAAGGACGTCGAGCACCGGTTCGTCTTCGCGAACGAGATGATGTTGCGCAGCTTCGGCCTCACGTCGGAGGATCAGGTGCTCGGCGCGACCGATCACGACATCCATCCACCGGAGCTCGCAGCCATCTACCGGGAGATGGACGACCAGATCGTGGCGACCGGCCAACCGATCATCGACCACGAGGATCGGCAGATGCGTCTCGACGGGCAGGTCGAGGTGGTCCGCACGACCAAGCTCCCGATCCGAGACCGGTCGGGCGCCGTCGTCGGAACCATGGGCTACTCCGCGAACCTCACCGAGCCGACTCGTCTGAGCGAAGCCCTGATCATCAGCGAGCAGCGATACGCGCTCGCCGCCAAGGCCACCCGCGACGGGATCTGGGACCTGCACGTGAGGTCGAACGAGGTCGTGCTCAACCCCCGGGCAGCACATCTGCTCGGTATGACCGTCCATGACGAGCCGGTCGACGGCGACACGATCCTCGATGCGCTGCTGCCGGGCCACGCCGACCGGCTCCGCGACGCCATCACCCGAGTCATCGTCGAGCCCACCGAGGAGCTCCGACTCGACGTCGCTCTCGACATCGACGGGGAGCCTCGCACCGTCGAACTGATCGCCACGGCGGTGGTCGTCGACGGACGGTGTGTCCGAGTGGTCGGTTCGGCGGCCGACATCACCGCCGAGCGGGAACGTGAACGCGAGCTGTTCCACCAGGCGACGCACGACGATCTGACCGGACTGCCCAATCGACGAGCGCTCATGGCACAGCTCGCTGCGGGTTCGGGCCACCTGCTGTACCTCGACCTCGACTCGTTCAAGACGGTCAACGACTCGCTGGGCCACCATGCGGGCGACGAGTTGCTCATCGGCGTGGCCCGTCGTCTGACGTCGCTCGCAGAGGACGCCCAGCTCCTCACGGTGGGCCGGTTCGGCGGCGATGAGTTCGCCGTGCTGGCGCCGTCGTCCAGCTCCGACCAGGCAGCGCTGTTGGCGACACGCATCGCGAGGTTGCTCTCGACCCCGTTCCGAATCTCGGGCGTCGACATCTACACGACCGTCAGTGTCGGCATCGTTCGCTTCGAGGCGACCGACGATCCGGCCGGGGTCCTCCGCGACGCCGACATCGCGCTGTACGACGCGAAGGCCGCAGGGAAGGCACGGGCCAGCGTCTTCCGGACGGAGATGCGCGACGCGGCCGCCGAGGCGCTCGACCTCGGAATGCGGATTCGCAAGGCGGTCGAGCACCTGGATTTCGAACTCCACTACCAACCGATCGTCAGCGCCGACACCCGCCGCATCACCAGCGTCGAGGCCCTCCTTCGATGGGCGCCGCCCGGGCGCCCCCTCGAGGCACCGTCCCGGTTTCTCCCCTACCTCGAGGAGACCAAGCTCATCGCGGCGGTCGGTCGGTGGGTCGTCGACGAGTCGTGCCGTCAGCTCGCCGACTGGCGTCGGCGCGATCCGTCGATGGCGAACGTCCGCATGTCGATCAACGTCTCGCGCGTCCAGTTCGAGACGGGAGGACTCGCTCGCACGGTGTTCCAGGCCATCGACGAGCACGGACTCGGGCCCGGCGACGTCATCGTCGAGATCACCGAGACCGCGATCGGGAGTGGGACACCAGAGCTCACCGAACAACTGAGCGAGCTGCGGCGGCGTGGGGTTCTCATCGCGATGGACGACTTCGGCGTCGGTCAGTCGTCGCTCGCGATGCTGTGCGACATGCCGCTCGACGTGCTCAAGATCGATCGGAGCTTCACCCGACGGATCCTCGATCGCACCGGAGACCCGGTGATCCGTTCCATCCTCGACCTCGCGCGCGAACTCGGACTCGAGACCGTCGCCGAGGGTGTCGAGGCCGACGAGCAGGCCCACTGGATGACCGCGAACGGCTGCGTGCACCTGCAGGGGTATCTGCTCGGCCGACCAGTCCCCGCAGGTGACTTCCGGGTTCCGGGCTCACGGCGGCTCGTGACATCGCGGTCGAGCCGTTCGAAGCTCGACGCCTGATCAGGGCCGGGGCGTGTCGGCCTCGGTGGGGACCACACCGTCGCCTGCGCCCAGCACCGACTGCTCGATGTCGATCACGTTGCCGGTGGTCATGCCCGAGTCGTCGGACAGCAGGAAGGCGATGGTGTTCGCCACCTCCCACGGCTTGACGAGGCGTCCGAGGGGTCGGGCGGCCTCGGCGATCTCGAGCCAGTTCTCCGGGGCTCCGTCCTCGTTCATCTGGATGTGATGCTCGCTCTCGGTGTCCATCCAGCCCGGGTTCACCTGGTTGACCCGGATGCGATGACGCATGAGGCCGAACGCGAGATTCTTGGTCATCACGGCGAGCGCCGCCTTCGACATCGAGTAGCTCGTCAGCTTCGACGCACCTCCGTGGCCCGCGACCGAGCCCACGTTGACGATCGACCCACCGGTACCGGACTCGACCATGTGCCGAGCCGCCGCCTGGATGAGGAACATCGGAGCGCGAGCGTTGACCGCCATCATCCGGTCGAAGTGGTCGATCGTCTCGGCGAAGATGGTGCCCCGCGTGGTGAGTGCCGCCACGTTGACGACGCCGGTCACGGTGCCGAACCGTTCGATGCCGGCGTCGACGACGGCCGCCGGTGCATCGGGCTGGGTCATGTCGGCCCGCACGAAGACCGCTGGTGATCCGGCCTCGCTCAGTTCGGCGGCGAGCGCCTCACCGCGCTCGGCCGATCGACCTGCGAGAACGAGTCCGTCGGATCGGTCCTCGGCGAGTCGTCGAGCGACGGCCTCTCCGAGGCCTTGGGTTCCGCCGTTGATGATGGTGACCGACACGGCGAAGGGGACGGTCAGGGATCAGTCGCTCGCGGGGAGGACCTTGGCCTCCTTGAGCACCAGCAGCTCGCCACCGAGCGCCGGCGCTCCGTCACCCGGCTTCGTGCAGAGCAGTTCGATCGTGTCGTCGGCGTCGACGTAGCGCTTGCCCATCTGCGTGCCCCCGTCGTGACCCTCGGCGACAGCGCCGTCGGCCGGCCGCTCCGACGCCGACGCGACGGGCTCGGCACCGCCGATGGTCAACTCGACGTCGCCGCCCGGCGCCTTGACGGCGATCATCTCGGTGGCGCACACGGCGCTGAACAGACGGGCTCCCGGACGCAGACTCGTGGCCATCCCGAGAGTGTCGCGCACGCCTCCGCACCGGACCGAGACGACCACGATCTCGGATAGTGCCCGTCACTCCCCGACATTCGTAGGGTCCGGGGATGAGCTCACTCCCCCATTCGTTCCGAGCGTTCCAGGCGGTGACCGACGGAGACGAGGTCGACCGCGGTGTGGTCGACATGGCACCCGGCGATCTTCCCGACGATGGCGTCCTGGTCGAGGTGCACTGGTCGAGCGTCAACTACAAGGACGGTCTCGCGTCGACGCCGGCCGGACGGGTCGCCCGGATCTCACCGCTCGTGCCCGGCGTCGACCTCTCCGGCGTGGTCGTCGAAGGAACCGATGCGTTTCCGTCGGGCACCCAGATCGTGGCCCACGGTGAGACCATCGGCGTGGCACGTCACGGGGGCTACGCCCGCTTCGCACGCATTCCCGAGCACCTGCTCGTGGCCGTGCCCGACGGGCTGTCGATGCGCGACACGATGGTCATCGGAACCGGCGGATTCACGTCGGCGCTGTCGGTCGCCGCGCTCCAGGACCACGGCATCGAGCCCGATTCCGGTCCGGTCCTCGTGACCGGTGCGACCGGCGGCGTGGGATCGACCGCGGTCGACCTCCTCGCGAACCTCGGATACGACGTCGTCGCCAGCACCGGCAAGGTCGACGCCCAACGTGAGTACCTCACGTCGCTCGGCGCCTCCGACGTGATCGACCGCGCCGAGCTCTCCGAGGAGTCGAAGCGGCCACTCCAGTCGACCCGATGGGCCGGCGCCGTCGACTGCGTCGGTGGCGTCACCCTCGCCAATGTCCTCGCCCAGACGAACTACGGCGGATCGGTCGCCGCCTCCGGCTTGACCGGCGGAGCGGGACTGCCGACCACCGTGATGCCGTTCATCCTCCGGGGAGTCAACCTGCTCGGCATCGACTCGGTCGAGCTCCCCATGGAGCGACGTCGCGAGATCTGGCGTCGTCTCGGCGGTGACCTCCGACCGTCGCACCTCGACGCGATCGGCCACGACGTCGGGTTGGACGACCTCGACACCGTGCTCGCCGACATCCTCGCGGGCAAGGCCACGGGCCGCAGCGTCGTCGATCTCACCCGAGAGCACGGAGGCTGACCGGTGTTCGAGCCGGAGTTCGACGATTCGTCGATCCTCCCACCGCCGCCCGACGGCGCCCTCCCGATCCTCCACGACCGGGAGTACCGCGTGCGGGCGTACCGGTTGGCCGAGGATCGGATCCTGATCCAGGGAGCGGTCCGGGACCAGAAGCCACCCGGCCTCTACATCCGTACCGATCCCGATCCGATCACCGTCCACCACATGCAGCTGGCGATCGAGGTGGCGTTCCCGGCACTTGAGATCGTCGCGGTGACGACGCAGTTCGAGTCGTTCCCGAGCGAGACCTGTCCGTCGATCATCGGCCACTACGACGAACTCGTCGGGTTGTCGATCGCGCGGGGCTTCACCCACAAGGTGCGCGAGCTGTTCGGCGGACCGAAAGGCTGCACGCACACGACCGCTCTCCTGCAGGCGATGGCGCCCGTCGCGGTGCAGTGCTTCTGGTCGATGCGTGCCGCCGGAGCGGCGCTGGCCGGCGACACCGACGAGATCGGCATCGGCGAGATGGATCCCGACGATCAGTCGTGGCGGATCACGATCGATTCGTGCCACGTCTGGGCGTCGGATGGTCCGGCGGTGGCGGCGAGGGAGGCCGGCGAGCCCTGGCAGGTCCCGGTGTTCCTGCGGACCCGTCTCGACGACCTGGGGATCGACACGCCCTGACTCCGACGGCACGGAGTCCGGCCCGGTGAACCGGAAACCCTCCTGAGCTGGGGTTTCGCGGAGTGGAGCGGCTCCAACGTTCGATCCAACACTTCTCCAACACCGGACATCGAAGGTGGTGCTCACGGAGCCCGCCCCGCCGCTCGAGCGGCGGATCACCCCAGGAGCAGCCATGAACACCACCGACGCCATCACCCCCAGCGGCACCACCACGACCGCCGTCCACGACGACCGGATCACCCCGGGTCGCGCCCGCAGTGCGATCGCCCGCCTCGGCGCCCACCTCGAGCGTCAGAGCCGCCCCGGCCTGCCGGGCACACCGGTCCGACGCCCCGTCCAGATCGGTCTCGCCGGTCTGGCCGTCGTCGTCCTCGCCGCATGTGGCGGCTCGGACGGAGACTCATCCGGCGCCGTGACCCGCGACATCCTCGTCGAGCAGCTCGCCGAGCAGACCGACCTCGACACCGAGACGGCCGGCTGCATCGTCGATGAGGCCCTGAACGAGCGCTCACTCGAGGACCTCGTCGAGATCGGCAGTGGTGACGAGCTCTCGCCCGAGCTCGAAGCCGAGATCATGGAGGTCACCATCGGCTGCATCACCGGCACGATCTCGTCCGACGGTGAATCGGACGATCTCGCCGCCGAGGAGATGGCCCCGGCCGACACCGCCCCGCCGGCCAGCGATGCACCCGTCGCGACGGACGCGCCACCGATGACCGACGCGCCGCTCACGACGGATGCTCCGGCCACCACCGATGCACCGCCGACGACCGACGACATCGAGATCCCGACCTTCGCGCCGGTCACGGAGCTGCACGTGCCGTACTGCGGTGCGGGCACGCAGGTGCACATCGCCCTCGCCGGTGCCGAGCTCATTCCCGAGGACGACCCCGCGTACATGGAGGCGACGTTCGCGGACATCAGCTCCCGGCTCGGCGACCTGTTCGAGGCGGCGCCTCCCGTCCTGGCCGAGCGCACCGTCACGTTCAAATCGGCGATCGACAGCATCGACATCGCGATGTCGACGGTCGACTACGAGTGGAGCGTCTTCGTCGACACACTGTCGCCCGACTTCGCCCGTGAGGCGATGATCGTCGAGGCGCTCACCGACGATCTCGAGACGTACCTCGAGGATGTCTGCATGAACGACATCGAGTTCCTCGACGGGCTCGGCGAGTCGTGGGCCTTCACACTCACCAACGGCGAGGTCGGTGACCCGGCCCCCGTCCTCACCGACGACGAGCCCGTCGACTCGCCGCCCGCTCCCTTCGTGAACGTGACCGACGATCTCGAGCGGATCACCGTCGACGTCCCGACCGAGTGGATCGACGTCGACGGCGCTCCCATCGGCGAGGTCGCCAACCTGATCGTGTCGACCGATGTCGACGAGTACCGCCGCTCGTGGAACGTCGACGGTCTGCAGATCGCGACGATGCGAGTCGGAAGCGGAGCGAACGGTGCCGCCGTGATCGGGACGACCGAGGCCGCAGGCGACTGCACGCTCGTGTCGGTCGAGCCGTACGACGACGGCGCCTACACCGGTGAGATCGCCCGCTACGCAGACTGCGCCCTCACCGACACCGGAGCCGTGGTGGTCGGCGCCGACAACTCGGACGGCAGCCTCGAGGTCGTCGTGACGGCCCAGTTCGTCGGCGGGATCGACGAGGACGTCCTCGACGAGATCCTCTTCTCGTTCCTCGTCCGCTGAGAACCGTCCGTCCGGCCCGCGCGGCGGGCCGGCAGCTCGAACCCGCGGGGACGGGGGGTTCGCTCCCGGCGAGTTCCGCCGGTTACGTCGGTGGGCGCCCGCCGCCGCACCCGGC
>JBCCTP010000178.1:0-8642 GCA_039198505.1 Actinomycetota bacterium
CCGTCGACTCGTCGATCTCGCGATCGAGCGCCACCACCCGGCCGCGAGCGACGAGACGAACCGTGCGATCGGGTTGCTCGACGCGGTCATCGAGGTCCAGATCGAGACCGTCGCCCGCTGGATGGAGCTCGGCTTCGTGCACGGTGTGATGAACACCGACAACGTCACGATCTCGGGCGAGACCATCGACTACGGCCCCTGCGCGTTCCTCGATGCGCACCGCACGGGCGCCGTGTTCAGTTCCATCGATCACGGAGGACGGTACGCGTACGGACGTCAGCCGGCGATCCTGCTGTGGGACCTCGCCCGGCTCGCCGAGGCGCTGCTCCCGCTCATCGACGACGACACGGACCGAGCCGTCGAGATCGCCACCGAGACGCTCCAGACGGTCGGCGAGCGGTTCGGTCGGCGCTCGGCCGAGGGCATGGCCCGCAAGATCGGCCTCGGCTCGTCACCCGATGCGGTCGCGACCGGCGGCTCGCTCGCCGACGAGCTGCTCGTCCTGCTCGACCGCGGCGGTCTCGATCACACGATGTCGTTCCGGTCGCTCGCCGAGTCGCTCCGCACCGACGATGCGGGACCCCTGCTCGCCGTCCCGGCGGGTGGCTCGGTCCGCGTCGTCGACCTGGCGGGGGACCAGCTCTCGGCGCCGGTCGAAGCCGGACCGGCCGGGCTCGCTGACTGGTGGGCGCGATGGGTCGCCGCGGTCGATGCGACCGGACGAGACCGAGACCCGGTCGCCGACGAGATGGACTCGGTGAACCCGGTCGTGGTCGCCCGAAACCACCTCGTGGAAGAGGCGCTGTCGGCGGCGGTCTCCGGTGACCACGAACCGTTCCACCGACTCGTCGACGTCGTGCGCCGGCCGTTCGACACTCCGTCCGATGATCGGTACGCACGGCCGCCCACCGACGACGAGGGCCCGTACCGCACGTTCTGCGGCACCTGACGTCGACGCGGCCCCGACGGTCGGAGTCGGGCGCGCCGGTGCCTCGCTGACACACTGCCGACATGGGACAGCCGGCTGGCATCGACATCGGACGTGTGGGCATCTGGTACGGGATGATCGACGCACTCCCGACCCGGGATGCGCAGCGAGCGGCGGGTCTGGTCGAGGAGCTCGGCTTCGGTGCGCTCTGGGTCGCCGAGGCGGTCGGTCGCGACCCGTTCGTGCAGAGTGCGAATCTCCTCGCGGCGACCGAACGGCTCGTGCTCGCGACCGGTATCGCCAACATCTACGCCCGCGACCCGATGACCACCAACGCAGCGGCGCGCACGCTCACCGAGTCGTCGGACAACCGCTTCCTCCTCGGTCTCGGCGTCAGCCACAAGCACCTCGTGTCGAACCTGCGCTCACACGACTACTCGAAGCCGTACAGCTACATGGTCGAGTACCTCTCGAAGATGGACGACTCGCTGTTCATGGCCGTCGGACCTGAGGAGCGCACCCCCCGGGTCCTCGCCGCACTCGGTCCGAAGATGCTGGCGCTCTCGGCCGACCGGGCCGACGGTGCGCATCCGTACTTCACCACGCCCGAGCACACGACGACCGCTCGCGAGACGATGGGTCCTGACGCCCTGCTCGCACCCGAGCAGATGGTGGTGCTCGAGACCGACCCCGACGAGGCCCGCCGCATCGCCCGGGCCGGCATGGCGGTGTACCTGCGTGCGCCGAACTACCTCAACAATCTGAAGCGACTCGGCTTCGGAGACGACGATCTCGCCGACGGCGGCAGCGACGCCCTCGTCGACGCCATCGTCGCCTGGGGGACACCCGACCAGATCGCCGAACGGGTCGCCCAGCACCACGAAGCCGGAGCCGACCACGTGTGCGTCCAGGTCCTCCAGGACGGCATGGACCTCCCCGACTCCCAGTTCCGCACCCTGGCGGACGTGTTGCTGTAGACGATCGGGCGTCGCTCAGGCGTCGACGAGCTCTCGGTCCGGCCTCGCCGCGTCGCTCGCCCCCGCCGGTGGCGTTGCGACCGGGCCGTCCACGTCGACGTGGGGGAGGACCCGGTCGAGCCAGCCCGGCAGCCACCAGTTGCGGTCGCCGAGCAGGGTCATCGTCGCCGGCACGAGCACGAGCCGCACGATCGTCGCGTCGACCAAGATCGCGGTGGCGAGGCCCAGTCCCATCATCTTCAGGATCGGGTCCTCACCGAGCACGAAGCCGCCGAAGACCGAGATCATGATCAACGCCGCCGACGTGATGACGCGGGCGGTCACGGCGATCCCGTGGATCACGGATCGATCGTTGTCGCCGGTCGCCCGGTACTCCTCTCGCACTCGCGAGAGCAGGAAGACCTCGTAGTCCATCGACAGTCCGAACAGCACGGCGAACATGAACATCGGGATGAACGACACGATGGGCACGGTCGACTCGAGCCCGAACAGGCTCATGCCCCATCCCCACTGGAACACCGCGACCAGCACGCCGTAGGCGGCGCCGATCGACAGCAGGTTGAGGAGCGCCGCCTTCGCCGCCACCAGGACCGAACGGAACACGACGGTCAGCAGCAGGAACGACAGCGCCACGACGGCCGAGATGAAGAGCAGCAAGCGGTCGCCGACGCGATCGGCCACGTCGCCGAAGGTGGCCGTCTGACCTCCCACGTGAGCGCTGACCGTCGACCTGCTCGCGCCTGCCTCGCCCCCGGCCAGTGCCGCCGGGATGACGTCGGCGCGGAGTCGCTGCACGGTCTCGTAGGTGGCGTCGTCCTGGGGCGCGGTCGACGGGAACGCCACGATCGTGGCGACGCCGGCGTCGAGGTCGACCTCGGCGGGTGCCACTGACGCCACGCCCGAGTCGGCGGCGATCGCGGCACTCAGATCGTCGACGAGCGACGTTGCGGCATCGACGTCGACGACCGCGGGATCCACCGATTCGCTCGACTGGCCGAGATCGACCGCCACGACCAGCGGGCCGTTGGCGCCCGGACCGAAGCCGTCGGCCACCAGGTCGTACGCCCGTCGCTCGGTGCGCGAGTCGGGGAGGCTGCCGGCGTCGGGGAACCCGAGCTGGAGCGCCAGCACCGGCGCCGTCAGGGCCAGCAGCAGGGCGGTGACGCCGACCGCGTATCCGGCGGCGTGCCGCGACACGTGTTCACCCCACCGTTGCCAGCCGGTCCCGACGGCAGCGCGGCCGGCGTCGGTGCGGTTCGACTGACGTCGCACCGACCAGCGATCGATCCGATGTCCGACGAGCCCGAGCAGTGCGGGGAGCAGCGTCACCGATGCGATGACCATGACGGCGACGATCACCGAGGTGGCCACGCCGGCAGCGGTCATGAACGGCACGCCGGCGAACGCGAGCCCGAGGATGGCGATCACGACCGTGCCCCCGGCGAACACGACCGAGTGACCCGCCGTGGCGTTGGCGTGGGCCGCAGCGTCGACGATCGAGCGACCATCCGCGAGGTTCTCGCGATGTCGGGTGACGACGAACAGCGCGTAGTCGATCCCGACGCCCAGACCGATCATGGTGCCCATCTGTGGTGCCCAACTCGGGACCTCGATGAGGTGGGCGACGAGCGCCATCGCGCTGACGCCGAGCGCGAGCCCGGCAAGGGCCATGCCGATCGGCAGGCCCATCGCGATCACCGAGCCGAACGCCACGAGGAGCACGATCACGGCGACGGCGAGACCGATCATCTCGGCGCCGTCGCCACCACCGTCGTCGAACGCCTGGAGCAGGTCGCCGCCGACCTCGACGTCGATCGCATCTCCGGCATCGGTGCCTTCGACGACCTCGATGAGCCGGTCGACGTCGGACGCGTCGAGCTCCTCGAGGATCGGGTACTGGATCGTCAGGAGCCCGACTCGGCCGTCGGGCGAGATCTGAGTCGGCGCGACACCGACGACGGAGTCGAGCGACTCGAGGTCGGACCGCAGGTCGTCGATCGCTGCCGACTTCGAGGGGTCCGACAACGTCGTACTCGATCCGTCGGGCGACGCGACCACGACACTCGCGGTCAGGCCGGCGCGGTCGTTGCCGGCATCGGACAGCAGCTCGGTGGCGATCTGCGAGTCGACGCCGGGCACCGAGAACTCGTCGTCCAACTCGGCACCCCACGCACCCGACGTGACGACGACCAGGGCCGCGACGACCAGCCAGAGGCCGATCATCCGGCCGGGATGGAGCGCCGCGAAGCGGCCGATGCGGAAGAGCAGGGTGGACACGGGAGATCTCCTCGACGTGGAGCGCCGGTTCGTCGAACGCGGCGAGCGGACGTGATGGACACGGTCGACGGCGCGGCTGCGTCGCCGTGATCGATCGTCGTCCCGGTCGAGGGGTCGGGACATCGGTGGTCCGGTCGGTCGTCTCCCCGTCCGTCCGACCGGGCCCGCCTCGTCCTTTCGGACGATCCGAGCGGGCCGGCGGGTTCCCTACGCTCTGCGGCGTGGCATCGACGACGATCCGCTCCCTGCTGGACGAACCAGCCGTCGCCGACCCACCCGAGCGCGTCTGGCGCGACTGGGTGCTCGCCGGTCTCGCCGTCGTCGGTGCGATCGCGGAACTGATCCTCCGCGACGACCTCGCTCTCCGGATCCCGTCGTTCCTGCTGGCCGTCGCCGGGATCCCGCTGCTCTTCGTCCGCCGGACTCGGCCGCTCCTCGCGAGCGCGCTGATCTTCGGGTCGTTCGTCGTGTTCTCCGTCCCGTCGGGACTGACCGACCAGGGCCAGGCGGGGATGTACACGAGCGCGTACAGCGTCCTGTTCGCGTACGCACTGTTCCGGTGGGCGTCCGGGCGGCACGCCGCGATCGGGCTCGCGTTCATCGTCGCCGCCGCGGTGGTCGGCAACATCGTCGAGCGGGCGTCGATCGGCGAGGTGATCGGCGGAACGATCTTCCTCTCGTTCCCCTGCACGCTCGGGCTCATCGTCCGCGAACGTGCGACCGCCCGGACGAGGGCCGTGCGTCAGGTCCAGCTCGAAGAACGCCAGTCCCTTGCACGCGAACTGCACGACACGGTCGCCCACCACGTGTCGGCAATCGCGATCCAGGCACAGGCCGGCCGCACGGCAGGGGCCACCCGGCCCGAGGCAGCTGCCGAGGCACTCCGCGTGATCGAGGAGGAGGCGTCGCGCACGCTCGCGGAGATGCGCGGGATCGTCGGCGCGCTCCGGCGGGACGACGGGCGCCTCGAGGGATCGCGACGACAGGCCGATGATCGACCCGACCCACGCCGCCCCTCGTTCGGACTCGCCGACCTCGACGAACTGGCCGAGACGATGTCGACCGTCCTCCCGATCCACGTCACCGTGTCTCCCGACGCTCGGCGGGTCGGGTCGGCCGTCGACGCCGCTCTCTACCGGATCGCGCAGGAGGCGATCACCAACGCGGTCCGCCACGCCGCCGACGCCACCCACGTCGTCGTGACGGCAGACGTGATCACCTCCTTGGCCGACTCGCGGGAAACCGACGCCGACGTCGTCACCGAGCATGTTCGACTCGTCGTGCGCGACGACGGCCGTGCGTCGAACCCGGCGTCCGGCGGAGGAGGGTTCGGGTTGGTCGGGATGGCCGAACGCGCCGACCTCCTCGGTGGGACGTTCAGCGCCGGTCCGCACCCGGGCGGAGGGTGGAGCGTCACCGCGACGTTCCCCCTCGGCGAGCGGTCGGTCCTCGATCGTGCGACCGACGCCGTCGACCCGAGCGTGGTCTCCTCATGATCCGGGTGCTCATCGCGGACGACCAGGATCTCGTGCGGACGGGCCTGGCGATGATCCTCGACGCCCAGGAAGGGATCGAGGTCGTCGGGCAAGTGGGTGACGGCCGAGAGGCGGTCGAGGTGGCCCAACGAGTTCGTCCCGACGTCTGCCTGTTCGACATCCGGATGCCCAAGCTCGACGGGATCGAGGCGACGAGACTCCTCGCCGGACCCGACGTCGACGACCCGCTCGCCGTGGTCGTGATCACCACGTTCGACCTCGACGAGTACGTGCACGCCGCTCTCAAGGCCGGCGCCCGAGGATTCCTCCTGAAGGACGCCGGACCGGAGCTGCTCGTCCAGGCGATCCGGTCGGCCGCCGCCGGCGACGCACTCATCGCCCCCAGCGTCACCGCCCGGCTGCTCGAGGAGTTCGCCGGCGCCGATCGCCGAGCCACGGTCGTCGAGCCCGTCGAGGCGCTCACCGCACGCGAGGAAGAGGTGCTGCGAACGGTCGCGCAGGGGCGCACCAACGCCGAGATCGCCGACGATCTCTTCATCAGCTTGAGCACGGTGAAGACGCACCTCGCCAGCCTCATGACCAAGCTCGGCGCCCGGAACCGCGTCGAGATCGCCATGTGGGCCTACGAGACCGGCCGCCTGCCGTAACTGGTGGCGCCGTTCTGGTGGCTCACCTCGACCGCCGCTGCGCTTCGGTCTCGGATCGCGTGCGGCTCGTCGCTGGCGCTTCCCTCGCCGCCGTGCCGGACAGGGGCGCCGCTGTGGCCGGTGCTCGCGCATCACGTCAGCAGTGTTCCGTCGAGCCCGGGACTCGACGGAACACTGTCCTCCTCCACCCGGGACGGTCCGGGCAGGTTCGGTCGGTGACGTGTCCGCATCCGTCCCGGGCAGATGCGGACACGTCGACGTGAGTGCGGCCCGGCGCTACGAGCGGATCCAGGTGCAGGTGTTGCCGAACGCCACGCCCACGTCGGTCGACTGGACGGTGATCACCAGTGGTCCCGGGTCGAGGCGTGAGACCTGCTCGATGATCGACGGGTTGGTCCGGAAACCTCCGGGCGAACCCTGGAAGTCCCGATACCGCGTCGCGGTGCAGGTCGTGCCGAACGGAACGGTCGTCGTGTACGTGCCCGGGCCGACCGTGTCGCCGACCACGTGGAACCCGGGACCGGGATCGACCGGGAAGGTCGTCGGCGGCGGATCGGGGAACTCGTACGGAACGAGGTCGGCGCACGATGCGAAGCGGAACAGCACGAACTCGTCGCTGGGCAGGACGTCGGCCACGATCTTGCCGCCGAACACGCTGGTGACCGTGATGAAGTCGTCGAGCTGACTCGGGCCACTGAGTCGGAAGAAGTCGCACACGCCACCGCCGGTCTCGCTGATGTAGCGGCCCGGCTGCACGCCGTACTCACCGACCGCGTGGGTGCCGTTCGAGATCCGCTGCGGGCAGGCGTCGCCGACCTCGGGTGGGGCGGAACCGACGAAGTACCCCGCCACGTCGACGACCAGCTCGGTGACCTCCGACGTGTGCAGGCAGATCTCGCCGTCGACACCGATCTTCGCGATCACCGTGTTGGCGATGACCTGGTTCGCCTCGAAGTTGAGGTTCGCCGCGTTCGGCTGGTCGGTGCCCTTCGGGTGGACGGTCACGAACCCACGCCCCTGGGCACCGGCGGCGGTGACGTTGAGCACCACCGCGGTCGCGAACGGCGGGACGTCGACGGTCGGCACCTCGGCGCGACCCGAGATCGGGACCTCGAGCGTGGAGCGAGCCCATCGTGTCCCGGTCTTCTCGACGTCGCCGTCGACGGTCTCGCCGCTCGCCCTCGTGTCGACGATGCGGGCCGGAGCGGTGAGTGGTGTGTAGTTGCCGGTGGTGGTGGCCGTGACGTCGACCACCAGGTTGGTGGTCGTGTTGGTGAACAGACAGGTGCGACCCGCGTCGTCGAGCGTTGCGATCACCGTGTTGGCGATGATCTGCCCGGCCTCGTAGTTGAGGTTCGCGGCGAGCGGTGGCTCGTCCTCGCACGGATGCGCGGTGATGAACCCGCGACCCGTGGCGTTGGTGACCGCCACGTTGAGGATCGCTGCCTCCGCATCCCCGTCGACGCCCGCACGTCCGGCGACCTGCAGCACGAGTTCGGTTCCTCCGGCGATCGGCCCGATCCCCTCGGCCACGTCGTCGACCGTGTCGCCGACCGGTCGGGTGTCGGCGATGCGTTGCGGAGCGTCGAGAGCGTCGAGCCCACCGGGGAGGAACGCCCCGGTCACGTCGACGACCACGTTCGTGTCGACCCGGCTGAAGATGCAGGTCGCCCCGTCGCCGTCGAGTAGCGCCACCGTGGCGTTGGCGATGATCTGCCCGGCGTCGTAGTTGAGGTTGGCCGAGTTCGGCTGCGGCTGATCGCACGGGAAGAAGGTGAGGAACCCGCGGTCGACCGCGTTCGTGGTCGTGACGTTGAGGATCGCCGCCACCGCCGACGGGGGGACACCGGCGCGTCCGGCGACGTCGAGTTCGAGGACGGTGCCGCCTGCGATCGGACCGATCGCTTCGAATCGATCGTCGATCGTCTCGCCACTCGGCCGCGTGTCGGCGATTCGAGCGGGCGCGACGAGCGGCTGGAACGTGCTCGCTCCGCCTGCGTCGACCGGCGTCGCGCTGCTCGGCACGACGACCGCCATCGTGGCGACCGTCGCCGCGGCCACACCGCCTCCGAGGAGACGACTCAGTCGGCGACGCCATCGCTGCCTCCATGAGCGGTGGCGTGGCGGCCGAGATCCGGTCAGGAGACGTCCCATCGCGTCATGACACCACGCGGTGGTAACACGAGGGCAACAAGATCGCGCACCGTGGCCGCCCGACTCCGAGAGCGACGTCCGAGCGACGTGCGAGCGACGAGAGTAGGGACCCGCGGACCTACCCGTGAGTAACATCGCCAGCGTCATGAGTAGCGCCACCGAC
>JBCCTP010000179.1:0-8572 GCA_039198505.1 Actinomycetota bacterium
CACCGGTCATCGTCGACCTCGACTGACGGGTTCGTCGACCGCGACCGCTCAGTCCGCGTCGAGCACCTCGACCACCGTGTCAGCCAAGCGGGCCGCGGTGATCGGTCCCATCGACGTGACCGCGGCGAGCTCGTCGGCGTTGCGCGGCCGTTCGGACGCGATCGACGCGAGGTCACGATCGGAACAGATGTGCTCGGGGAGCGCGCCGGTCCGGCGGGCCACGTCCGACCTCCACGCCCGGAGGCGTTCGAGCGACGGGGGAGTGGTTCGACGCTCTCGCATCCGGCGGAGGAGTTCGCGAGGTGGCGGTGCAGGCGCCTCCTCGGTGAGGTCGAGGTCCTCGAGGAACGGACTCACTCGTCGCTGATAGCCGCCGCGACGCTCGGCCCTCGTGAGGACGAGACGGTCCGTGGCCCGGGTGCACGCCACGTACAGCAGACGCCCCTCCTCGGCTCGCTCGTCGAGACTGGTCGCCGAGCGGTGGGGCACGAGGCTCGTCTCGACGCCGGTGACGTAGACCGTGTGCCACTCACGACCCTTGGCCGCGTGGAACGTCAGCACCTCGACGCCACCGGGCTCACCGTTGTCGAACGGCGCGGTCGCGGCGATCCACTGTCGCAGTCCCGGTCCGGATCCGAGCGGATGATCGCGGAGATAATCGAGTGCGGCAGCGGCGACGCGCCGCTCGGCCTCGAACGCGACGAGTTCGTCGCCGACGAGCGAGTCGAGTGCGGCGACGTCGTCGAGCACGTCGTGCGACCACGTGCGCAGCTCGGCGGCGGATCGCATCGACGCAGCGGTTCGCACCGCTCGCTCGAGCGGCGTCCCGACCCGGTCGGCGCGACGTCGGACCTTCACGCCGGCACCTTCGAGCGCCTGCTCGATCACGGCGAGCTGTGGGTTGGTTCGGGCGAGCACGGCGACCTGTCCGCTCCGCACCAGGTCGGGTGAGCCGGCCGCGATCGCCGACGCGATCGAGCTGGCCTCGGTGTCGGCGTCGGCCGCGGAGACCGTGGTGGCGAGCGGCCCGTCGGGACGCGACGATCGGATCTCCGCCGGTTGCGCTGCGGCTTCCAGCACGTGGCGGCCGACGTGCACGACCTGTGGGGTGCACCGATGGTTGACCGGCAGCCGGAGCACCTCGACACCCGAGAAGTGCTCGGCGACGTCGATGAGCAGCCGAGGATCGGCACCGTTGAAGCCGAAGATCGCCTGGGACGGATCGCCGACGAGGAAGAGGTCGTCGCGTCCGCGTCGCAGGAGGTCGACGATCCGGTGCTGGACCGGGTTGAGGTCCTGCGCTTCGTCGACGAGCAGATGGCGGAACCGCCACCGAAGGACCGCGGCGAACTCGGGGTCGCGCTCGGCCTCGTCGAGTGTGAGCAGGAGGACGTCGTCGAAGTCGACGACACCTCGTCGTCGCTTGAGCGTCTGATAGGCGTCGAAGATCTCCGCGACGCGGTCGACCTCGCTCGGCGAACGGCGGGACGCGCGGCGGATCGCGGCGGTGTAGCGATCGGCACGGATCCCTCGCGCCATCGCCCAGTCGATCTCGGAGATCGCCGACTCGACCACGCCGCGCCGTGACTCGCCAAGCCCCTTGGCGACCTCGCGCACGTACCCTCGACGGTCGGACAGCACGGAGCGGGGCCCTCGATCGGTGTCGGCCCACCGCTGACGGAGCACCGCCAACATGACCGAGTGGAACGTGCCGGCCTCGACCGGCGTGGTGAGCCCGAGCCGGCGGAGCCGACGGCGCAGCTCACCCGCCGCTTCCCGGGTGAAGGTGAGCACCAGGGTGTGGCGTGGGTCGGCGTCACCGGTGGCGATCCGGTGGGCCACCCGCCTGGTGAGGACGCGCGTCTTGCCCGAGCCCGCACCGGCGACGACGGCGACCAGGCGGGAGTCGGTCGTGACCGCCGCACGCTGATCGGCGTCGAGATCTGCCAGGACCGAGTCGGGGTCGAGCCCCGTCTCGTCGACCCCTGCGTCGGTCCCCACGTCGGCATCGTACGGCGGACCCCGCGTGTACGTTGGCGACATGCCCTATCCGAAGAAGCTGCTGAACGACTACGAGGAGGTCGCGGTCGATCTGCACCCTCACTGGTGGTTCTACGCCAAGCCGGCGCTCGGGGTCATCGGGGCCATCGCGCTGGGCATCGTCACGTTGCTCTTCACCGACGGCGACACCGGCGCCCGGACCTTCTTCGGGTGGCTGTCGCTCGCTGCGCTCGTCGCATCCATCATCTGGCTCGCCGTCCAGTACTCGCGCTGGGCCACCACCAACTTCGTGATCACGAGCGACCGTCTGATCTACCGCTCGGGTGTCGTCGCCAAGTCGGGCATCGAGATCCCGCTCGAGCGCGTCAACACGGTGCACTTCAACCAGAGCGTGTTCGAACGCGTCATCGGAGCCGGTGACCTGCTCATCGAGTCCGGCGGTGAGGAAGGCCAGCAGCGATTCACCGACATCCGGCGGCCCGATCGAGTCCAGAATCAGATCCACACCCAGATGGAAGTGAACGAGCGGCGACGGTTTACGGTGAACTCCCCTGCGTCGTCGGGCGACGACATCGCGACCCAGCTCGAGAAACTCGAGGGACTTCTGGAGCGAGGCACCCTCACCCGGGAAGAGTTCGAGGCGCAGAAGGCCCGGCTGCTCGGCAGCTGACCCGTCGATGGAACCGCCGTTGCGGCGCGTCGTCAGCCTCGTCCCGTCGAGCACGGAGACGCTGCTCGCCCTCGGAGCCGACGTCGTCGCGTGCACTCGTTTTTGTGAGCAGCCCGAGATCCGCCACGTCGGCGGGACGAAGAACCCCGACATCGACGCCATCGTCGAGCTCGCCCCCGACGTGGTGGCACTCGACCGCGAGGAGAACCGGATCGAGGACCACGATGCGCTGCTCGCACGCGGCGTCCACGTGGTGGTCACCGATGTGCGCGACGTCGACACCGCACTCGCCGCCGTCGAGCTCCTCGCCGACGCGGCGGGTGTGTCTCGTCCCGAGTGGGTCGCGACCGCCGATGCGGCGCTGACGGCTCCAATCACGACGGACCGTCACACGGCCTTCGTGCCCATCTGGCGCCGTCCATGGATGACGATCGGACCCGACACGTACGGCGCCGACGTCCTCGCCCGACTGGGGATCGACGTGATCGCCGCACCCGACTCGACCGGCGACTACCCCGAGGTCGACCTCGACGTGATCGCCGGTGTGTCAACCGACCTCGTGCTCGTGCCGAGCGAGCCGTACGTCTTCCGCGACGTCCACCTCGACGAACTCCGGCAGGCGATCCCGGCCGCCGACGTGCGACGGGTCGACGGTCAGGACCTCTTCTGGTGGGGGACTCGGACGGTCGATGCGCTCACGCGTCTGTCTCGAGCCGTCGAGCACCGTCCGTCGGAGTGACCACCCAGCCGTCGGTGATCACTCCCGGCTCGGCGAGCGCGACGAGACACCCGCCGAATCCGCCACCGGTCATCCGAGCCCCGAAGACACCGGCGGTGCCGTTGAGTTCGTCGACCGCCGCGTCCATCGCAGGCGTCGACGTGTCGTAGTCCTCGCGCAGACTCCGGTGTCCGTCGGCGAGCAGCCGCCCGAGCTCCGGGTAGTCGGCGCGGTCGAGGGCGGCGGAGAAGTCGCGGACCCGCTGGTTCTCGGAGACGACGTGACGCGCCCGCCGATGGAGCAGCGGATCGTCGAGGCGTGCGACGTCGTCGAGCGTCGCCAGCCGGAGCGGTCCGATGACCTCCTCGGCCCGGTGGCACTCGTGGACCCGATCGGCGTACGCCGACCCGACGAGGGTGCGCTGAGCGATGAACTTGATGACCACCTCGATGTCGGACGGCATCGGGACCGGCTCGGTCGTCAGAGCGTGGCAGTCGATCAGCGTGGCGTGTCCCTCGACACCTGCGGCGATCGCGAGCTGGTCGAGGATCCCGGTGGGGACGCCGGTGGCTGCGTGTTCGGCGCGCTGCGCTGTCTCGGCGAGCTCGAGTGGTGTGCCCTCGAAGCCCAGCGCCACGCCGAGCGCGCACTCGAGTGCAGCGCTCGACGAGAGGCCGGCTCCGGCCGGAATGTCGGAAGTCAGGCGTCCCACGAGTCCCGTCGTGGCGTTCAGTTCCCGCGCCATGGACGCCACGAACGCGCCCCAGGCGGGGACGAACTCCGACGGATCGTCGACGAACGGGAGATCGAACGCCACGGTGCCCGGAGCGTCGTCGGAGGTCAGCTCGATCCGGCCGACCTCGGCGGTGGCGGTGAGTGTCGTCCCGCGGCTGATCGCCATCGGCAGCGCCAGCCCGCCCGTGTAGTCGGTGTGCTCGCCGATCAGGTTGACACGGCCGGGCGCATGGACGACGAAGGGCACGGCGGAAAGGTAGCGGCGACGACCGGAGGACCGGCTTCCGGCGGTTCCGACCGCTCTGCCAAGATCCCTGCGTGACGAGGACGACCGTCGGCCACGGCATCGAGATCGAGTACGAGTCGTTCGGCGACCCGTCCGACCCGACCCTGCTGGTGGTCAGCGGGTACACCTCCCAGCTCCTCGGGTGGGACGTCGGGCTGGTCGATCAGCTCGTTGCCCAGGGTCTGCGTGTCGTTCGGTTCGACAATCGCGACGTCGGTCTCTCGACGAAACTCGACGGTGTGCGGGTGTCGCCCATGAAGGTGATGCGCACGATCATCGACGAGGGCGTCGTTCCGGATGTGCCGTATCGACTGAGCGACATGGCGAGCGATGCGGTCGGCCTCCTCGATCACCTGGGTGTCGACCGGGCACACGTCGCCGGCGTCTCGATGGGTGGGATGATCGTGCAGACGATGGCGATCGAGCACCCCGATCGCATCGCCAGCCTCACGTCGATCATGTCCACCACCGGTGACCACCGGGTGGGGCAGGCCACCGCCGAGGCCCGCGACGCGCTGCTCGCAGCTCCTCCACGCGATCGGGATGCGTACGTCGACGCCTCCGAGCGGGCGAAGGTGTGGGCGTCGAACCGCCACTTCGACGTCGAGTACGTCCGGGCGCGGGCGGGCGCCGACTACGACCGGTCGTACTACCCGGAGGGTGCCACCCGGCAGCTCGCCGCGATCTACGCGAGCGGCGACCGCACCGAGGGCCTCGCGGCGCTCGACGTGCCCACCCTCGTGATCCACGGTCGTGACGACACCCTCATCCAGCCGTCGGGTGGCGAACAGACCGCGGCGCTCGTCGCCGGGTCGAAGTACCTGTTGCTCGCCGACATGGGCCACGATCTTCCCGTTCCGCTGTGGCCGGTGCTCGCCGAGGCCATGGGCGGACACGTCCGCACGGCCACCTGACACGCGGCCGCACACGCCACTGCGCCAACGACGTACGACCCAACGATTCGAACGGAGACCGACATGACCGGACCGCTGAAGGGACATCGCATCATCGAGATCGCCGGAATCGGGCCGGGCCCGTTCGCGGCGATGCTCCTCGCCGACCTCGGGGCCGAGGTGATCCGGGTCGAGCGCGCCGGCGCCGTGAAGGGGCCGGCACCCGACCACCCTCACGCCGACGTCTCCCTGCGCGGGCGCCGCAACGTCGCGATCGACCTCAAGAACCCCGACGGCGCGGCTGCGCTGCTCGACCTCGTCGAGTCGGCCGACGCGTTGATCGAGGGATTCCGGCCGGGCGTGATGGAGCGCCTCGGGGTCGGCCCCGACGAATGCCTCGCTCGCAATCCGAAGCTCGTCTTCGGTCGGATGACGGGATGGGGGCAGAGCGGCCCCTACTCGCAGGCCGCCGGCCACGACATCAACTACATCTCGCTCGCCGGAGCCCTGGCCCACTTCGGACGCGCGGGCGAGGCTCCGGTTCCTCCGCTCAACATGGTCGGCGACTTCGGCGGCGGCGGGATGTTCCTGGCGCTCGGTGTCGTGGCCGCACTGCTCGAGACGTCGAAGAGCGGGGAGGGCCAGGTCGTCGACACGGCCATGGTCGACGGCTCGGCCGTCCTCATGACCATGTTCTGGATGATGCGATCGGTCGGCATGTTCGACGAGAACCACCGCGGCACGAATCTGCTCGACACCGGCGCTCACTTCTACGACGTGTACGAGTGCAGCGACGGCCAGTACATCTCGGTCGGTTCGATCGAGCCGCAGTTCTACGCCGAGCTGCTGCGCCTGACGGGGCTCGAGGGCGACGAGGAGTTCGCCGCGCAGATGGATCGCACGAGGTGGACGGCACTCAAGGAGCGACTGGCGAGCGTGTTCGCTTCCAAGACCCGCGACGAGTGGTGCGAGATCATGGAGCACACCGACGTCTGCTTCGCCCCGGTGCTGACCATGGCCGAGGCTGCGGAGCATCCCCACAACGTCGAGCGGGAGATGATCGTCGAACTCGGCGGCGTGCAGCAACCGGCGCCGGCTCCTCGGTTCAGCCGGACCGCTCCCGAGGTGACCCAGCTGCCGGCGTGGCCGGGCCAGCACACCCGTGACGTGTTCGCCGACTGGGGCGTGGCCGCCGATCGCATCGACGCACTGGTCGACGGCGGGGCGATCGTCCAGGCGGGCTGAGCGTCCGGTCGTCGGGCCGATACCGTTCCGCCGTGGCCACGCTCGTCTGCTTCCATGCCCATCCCGACGACGAGGCGATCTCGACGGGCGGCACCATGGCCAAAGCGGCGACCGAAGGACATCGCGTCGTGCTCGTGGTCGCCACCGGCGGCGAGCACGGCGAGGTTCCCGACGATCTCGCCGAGGGCGAGACGCTCGTCGATCGCCGCCGAGCCGAGACCGAGCGCTCGTGTGCGACGCTCGGTGTCGAGCGGCTCGAGTTCCTCGGCTACCGCGACTCGGGCATGACCGGGTGGGACCAGAACGCCGATCCCAGCAGCTTCCACCAGTCCGACCTCGACGAGGCCGCCGAACGCCTGGCGACGATCCTGCGCGACGAGGCGGCCGACGTCGTCACGATCTACGACTGGCACGGCGTCTACGGACATCCCGACCACATCAAGGTGCACACCGTGGGCAAGCGCGCTGCAGAGCTCGCGGCGGCGTCCGGCCTGGCGGGCCTCCGAGTTCTCGAGGCGACGGCGAATCGCGACGAGATGATCCGTCAGATGACCGACGCGATCGAGTCCGGCGAGATGACCCCGCCCGGCGGCGAACACGACGGTGGGCAGGACGACGACTTCGATCCGGGCGGTCCTGCCGACGACGGGAACCCCTTCGGTGAACCCGAGTCGGTGCTCACCCTGCGTGTCGACGTCACCGATCACATCGACGCGAAACGGAGCGCGCTCCGCTCACACCGCAGCCAGGTGACCGACTCGTCGTTCTTCCTTGAGATGTCCGACGAGGTGTTCACCCGTGCGTTCGGGACCGAGTGGTTCATCGAACACGATCGTCAGCCGCCGTGGCGCGACGGGTGGATCTTCGAGGACGTCTGACGCCCGGTCGACGGCGCGACGTGACACCCGTCGAACCTGCTGGCGCATCCAACATCACCCCGGTGGGCTGGTGCATGATGACGCGGTGCGTGTACGAGCGATCGTCCCGACAGCACTGTCCGTGGTCCTCCTGGCGGCCGCCTGCGCCGGATCCGATGATGCGAGCGACGTCGACGGCACGCTGCCCGAGATCACGCTGACTCCCACGTCGCCGCCGCCGACCACGTCGGGGTCGGTCGACGGGGAGTTCACCGAGACGCCCGATGACGACCAGAGTGACACGACGACCGTCGAGACCACCGACACCGCAGAGGCCACCGTCCCGTCCACGGAGACGCCGGTCGAGACTCCGGCGCCGACCCAGCCGCCTCCTGAGACGACGACGGCCCCGGAGACGACGGCCGCGCCGACGACCACGACACCTCCCGCTCCGTTCGACCTGCAGACCGACGGACTCGGATCGGCCTCGTTCGGTGCCGACCCCGACGGGGTGATCGACTTCCTCAACTCGTTCCTGGGCGGCCCGGCGAGCGATACCGGGTGGGTCGACCCGTTCGAGATCGGACCGTGCGGCGGCACTCAGCTCCGGCAGGTGCGCTGGGGCGTGCTCACCCTCGAGTTCTCCGACGTCTCCGTGGTCACCGAGGGACGGCCGCACTTCTACGCGTACTACTACGGGATCGACGGTCAGCCGATCGGTGAGCCGGTCGGCATCGAGACGCCCGAGGGCATCACGCTCGGCTCGACCGTCGCCGAGCTGATCGCCGCCTACCCCGACGTCACACTGCGCTCGGCTGACGAGTTCATCGCTCCCAACTTCTTCGTCAACGACAACCTGCGCGGGCTGATGACCGGGCTCGCCGACGACGACACCGTGACCCAGATCATCGGCGGCCTGCCCTGCGACGGATGACCGACCGGGTGGCCCGTGCGTGACGCCCACGTCGTCACCGGGTGGGTGATGATCATCTCGAACGCGACGGTCGGGTTCTGGGCTCTGGGGGCGCAGTACGTCGAGCCGATCCGCCACCGGTCACTGTGGTGGGCCACGACGGCGGCGCAGTTGATGACGATCGTCGTCGCCATCACCGGAGCGATCGTGGTGAACACCGACGGCGTCGAACTCGAGGCGTTCCACGCCCTCTA
>JBCCTP010000180.1:0-8548 GCA_039198505.1 Actinomycetota bacterium
GCCGGAGGAGCGCGACGGCGGTCCACCCGATCGCCACGAAGATCACCGTCGTGGTGATCCACGCCCACAGGGTCAGGTAGAACCAGCGGAGCCCGAAGATCCTCGACATCGAGATCCACGACACGACCAGCGCGAGCGCCAACGTGGTGTGCAGGTGTCGGAGCGAACCCGGGAGTGGCCGCCGCCACGACACGACGATGGCGGCGATGAACACGACGAGCACGAGGAGACCGCCCAGGATCGGCCCGTCGGGGTCGAAGCCGCTCTCGAGGAAGACTCCCTGGTCGATCGGCGCCTTCAGGAACGTGACCGGGTCGAGGTGGCGGAGGAGCAGGCGAAAGCCGGACACGAACCCGATCGCGTCCTCCGACGGCGACGAGAAGTGGTCGAACAGGCGGCGCAGGTTGCCCGGGTCGCGGACGACCTGGTCGACGATGGTGCCGACCCACAGGACGCCGAAGGCGACCGCGGTCCACACGATCGGCCGACTGTCGGCATTGCGGTCGTCGGGTGTCGGGGTGACCCGCCGGGCGCGCCAGGCCGCGACCACGAACGCGACCGCGCCGAGTGCTCCCGCCATCGTGAGATACGGGATGTGGGTCTGGGCGGCGAACGACGCAGCCGCGACGAGCGGCATCAGCATCCAGTGGTCGCCGTCGAGGACCGCCCACGTGGCGAGGATCACCACCAGCCATGCGATGAGCGGGAGGTACGGGTTCCACGGCTGGACCATGACGGTGAGCCCCATCCCGCGGATGACCACGGCGATCACCGCGACCACGGCGGCGACGCCCACGGCGCCCCGGCGTCGGTGGACGATGCCGAGCGCGAGCGCGGTCCACCCCATGTGGATCACGACGGTCGCCGCCTCCATGGCCCACGCCGTCGAACCGAACACGCGGTACAGGGGTGCGAGCATCCAGAAGCTGAGCGGGCCGGGATGACTCCCCTGGTCGGGTAGCTCGCCGATTCGCCCGGGCAGCCCGATGAGCGGGGTCTCGGACGTGCCGACGTCGCGAAGACGGAACTCGGTCATGGCGAGATCGAGGACCGGGTACCACTGCCGCCCGGACAACCAGGCGAGTGCCGCGATCAGCGGTGAGCACGCGATGACCGTGGCGATGGGGACGACGAGGCGCGGCCGGCCACGGAAGTGGTCGACCATGATCTCCTTGACCGGCCTCTCGGGGCGCGGGATCCCGGTGGCCGGTCGGTTCGATCGCGTCGCGTAGTCCACCATCATCGACCCAGCGGTCGACCCAGACGGCCGAGTCGGTCGGCGAGACCCCAACGGGTGACGAGGATCATCGATTCGACGATGATGCGACCCGACATCTTCGATCGGCCGTGGGTGCGGTCGCGGAAGATGATCGGCGTCTCCTCGATGTGCCCGCCGATGCGATCGAGACGGCGCACCAGCTCGGTGAGGAACGCATAGCCCTCGGCTCGCGTGCCCGCAGGGTCGATCGCCGCGAGCGCTTCACTCCGATAGGCCCGGTACCCGCTGGTGCAGTCGTTGGGGGTGAGCCGGAGAAGCACCCGGGTGTAGGCGTTGCCCCACTTCGACAGCAGCTGTCGGCGAACCGGCCAGTCGGTCGTTCCCCCGCCGCGGACGTAGCGGGAACCGATCACGGCGTCGGCGCCGTCCGAGATGAGGTCGAGGAAGTCGGGGATCAGTTCGGGATCGTGTGACAGATCGGCGTCCATCGAGAACACGACGTCGTACCGACCGTGCGGACCGTCGGGGTCGAGCACGGCCGCGAATCCGTCTCGATACGCGCTGGCGAGCCCGCTCTTGTCGGACCGGTGCATCACCGTGATCCTCGGGTTCTCCTCGGCCAGGCGGTCGGCCAGCCGCCCGGTTCCGTCGGGACTGTCGTCGTCGACGACGAGGAGATCGGTCGTCGGGGCGGCCTTCGCCAAGAGATCGCAGAATCGTCGGAGATTCTCGACCTCGTTGTACGTCGGCAGAACGACCACGCTGCGCATGCGGACAGCGAGACTAGTGGCGAGGTCGGGGGCCGTCAGTGGTCCCCCGGGGCCCGCTCACGCTGGGTGGTCGATCACCTGGGCGTGCAGCGCCCGGGTCACGCCGAGAGCGCTCGCGTCCCAGGTCATCGACGCCACCCGCTCCGCCGCTGCCGCTCCGAGACGTCGGCGGAGCTCCTCGTCGGTGAGCACCCGGACGAGCGCGTCGGCGAGCGCGGACTCGTCGGCCAGGAGACCGGTGACGCCGTCGACGACGCTGCTGCGATGGCCCCGGATGTCGGTGGCCACGGCGGGCGTGGCGCAGCCGCCTCCCTCGGTGAGGCTGAGCCCCCACCCTTCGGCGATCGACGCACTGGCAACCACCCAGGATCGTTGGTAGAGCGCGACCAGATCGGCATGGTCGACGCGGCCCGTGAACTCGACCCAGTCGTGTGCATCGAGGTCGTCGACCCGCCGCTCGAGCTCGGGCCGGTCGGGGCCGTCGCCGACGATGGTGAACCGCACGTCGGGCACCGATCGGCGCGCCTCGATCACGGCGTCGAGCAGCAGGCCGAACCGCTTCACCGGCGCCAACCGGGCGACGGCGATGATCGACGGCCACTCGGTGCGCCGGCCCCCGGGTCGGAATCTCGGATCGGTCCCGTTCGGGACCGCGAGGACGTTCTCCGCAGGGAACCCCAGCTCGACGAGTTCCTCCTTGGTCGCATCCGACGGCGCGACCATCGAGGTGCGTCGGTAGAACGGCGGAGCGAAGCGGGTCTCGAGCCCGCGCCCGATCGCAGCGAGGGGTCCGGGGAAGATCTGATCCCACATCGGACCGTGCACGTGGTGGAGCACGGTGATGCGCGGCCGACGGCACCAGACCGGCGAGAACCACGGCACGCCGTTCCAGATCTCGACGAGGGCGTCGGACGGGCCCATCCGACCGGTGATCTCCGCGGCGACGGCCCGGGGGAACACCGAGTAGCGGCTCCCTCGCCGGATCACCCGGTACCCGTTCCGATCGGACTCTGCGGGCACGCCGACCGCCGCCGAGGTGCGGTGGAGGACGTAGAGGCCGGCGTCGGCCCATCGACGCATGAACTCGTCGGCGTGGACCTCGGACCCGCCCGCGTCGGGATCCTCGAGATCGCGCCAACCGAGGACGTGGACCCGGCCGACGCCGGCCCGGCTCATCTCGCCGACGAGACCGCGGAGCTCGTCGAGCGGGTCGGAGGGGTCGCCGCCGGGCATCGCCGCACGATACGCAGCGCCGACCGGCTGGGCTGGCTACTCTCGCTCCGCTTGCCCGATCTCGACCAGTCCGACCTCGATCGCTCCGGCCACGGCAACCCGGACACCGATCTGACCGATCCGGACCGGTCCGCTTCCGATCTGTCCGGCTCGGAACCGTCCGGTCCGAATCGATCCGCGGACCAGCGCCACGCCGATCGACGTCGTGTCGTCCCGTTCGTGCTCGGCGGGTCGGTGTCGCTCCGACCGTCGCACTGGTCGGTGCCCGGCGTCGTGGCCGGTCTCGTCGTCACCGTGTTCGCACTGCTCCCGGTGCGCGGTCTCTACCGGGCGCCGGGTTCGTCGATGGAGGAGGGCTTCATGCTCGTCTTCCCGCGCCTGGTGCAGGAGGGACAGGTCCCCAACGTCGACTTCCTCCACCTCTACGGACCCGGCTCGCTGCACCTCCTGGCCGGGTGGTACCGCCTCGCGGGCTACACGCTCGAGGCCGAGCGCACCTTCGGCCTCGCGCAGAACCTGGCGATCATCGCCGCGCTCTACGTGCTGTGCCGTGCGTGGGGTCGCATCGCCGCTGTCGGTGCGGGCGTCGTCGCCTCGCTCCTCGTCATGACACCGATCGGGCTCGCCGCGCTCGCGTGGCACGGGGCGATCGCACTCGGACTCTGGTCGGTCGTGTTCGCCGTGCGAGCACGCAATCTCGATCTCCGCGACGTCGACGATCGACCTCGGCGCATGGGCGTCGTGACCCGCCACTGGGCGGCCGCGGGAGCGTTCGCCGGGCTCGCGTTGGCCTTCCGACCCGACGTGATCATCGCGATCGCGCTGGCGCTCGGCGCCGCGGGATGGGCGGTCCGCACCACGGCGATCGTTCCGATCCTGGTGGGTGCGGTGATCGGTGCGACCCCGATGTGGCTGCATCTGGCCGTCGCCGGGATCGGGCCGACGTTCCAGGGCATCGTGCTCGACCCTGTGGTCGAGCTCCGCCCGGGGCGCGAGCTTCCGAGCCCACCGTCGATCGATCGCCTCGACGGAGCCCTCCAGGCGATCGCCGAAGCGGTGCCGCCGTGGTGGCCGCTTCCGGCTCCCGCCGCTCGTCACCAGCTGTTCGTGTGGTTCTTCGCCGTCATCGTGATCGCGATCGCCGTCCCGCTGATCGCATGGCGTCGACGTCGCCGGTCGCCACGTCCGGTGAACCTCGTGACGCTCTCCGCCGGCCTCTTCGGCCTCGGGATCCTCCCTCAGGCGCTGCAACGACCCGACTCGACGCACCTCGCCTGGGTGGCGATGGTGTCGTGGCCGCTCCTCGTCGCAGTGCTGACCGGGACCGTGCGCGAATGGCTCGGCGGTCGCCGGACGTCGGGAGGCCGGCTCGGTGTGCACCGTCCCGGCCTCGTCGCGTCGGCGGCCGTGCTGGCGCTGATGATCGTCGTGTGCCCGTTCTACACCTATCGGTACTACGCACTGCACACGCGTGTGGCCATCGGCGACCTGCCGCTCCCGTTCCTGGTCGAACGGGAGGGTCGGAGGTTCTGGTTCGGGAATCCGGAGGTCGCCCGATCACTCACGACGATGATCCCCGAGCTCGAGGCGCGGAGCGAACCGGGCGACCGTCTGATCGTGGGACCGGCCGACCTCTCGCGCACGGTCTACAGCGACGTGTCGATCTACTTCCTGTTCGACGAGCTCACGCCGGGCACGTACTTCATCGAGATGGATCCCGGGCTCGCCGACGCCAAGGGATCGGGTCTCGCCGAGGACGTCGAGGAGGCCGACTTCCTCGTGCTGACGAACTTCTGGTCGGGATGGCTCGAACCGAACACATCGACGCGACGTCAGAGCCAGGAGCACAACCGAGCGGTCGCCGAGAACTTCTGCCTCGTCGCCCAGTACGAGGACAACCTGCTGCTGCTGTTCGAGCGCTGTGAGGGCGGGGGCGGCATCAGCGGCGCCGACGTGACCGGCACGTACCCGGTGATCCCGGTCCCCGAGGAACTCTCGTCCGACCAGTAGCGACAGTGTGGGTCAGGCACACACTGTCGCCGCGCCGTTTCTGGGGGCAGGGAGTCAGCTGTCGAGCATCAGCGGTCGAGCGTCAACGGTCCAGGCGGCGCCACACCGATCCCGGAATCAGACGCATCACGGCGAAGATCCAGCGCAGGATTCCCGGCGCATAGACCACCGAACGTCCCGATCGCAGGCCGGAGACGACCGCCGCTCCGACGTCGTCGGGATCACACGAGAACGGCGCCGGCTCCATGCCCTCGGTCATCTGCGACCGGACGAAACCCGGGCGCACCACGAGGACCGACGCTCCCGACCCGGCGAGTGCATGCCCCAGCCCGGTGGCGAAGGCGTCCTGGCCCGCCTTCGAGGATCCGTACACGAAGTTCGACGGTCGTGTCCGCACGCCGGCGACGCTCGAGACGACCACGAGGGTGCCGTGGCCTTGTCGACGGAGTCGCTCGGCAACAGCGAGCCCACTCGAGACGGCACCGACGGTGTTCGCCTCGACCAGTCCGGCTGCAGCGACCGGGTCGGCTGCGACCCCGGCGTCGTTCACCTCGCGACCGAGCTGCCCGAACGCCTGGATGACCACGTCGAGGTCACCGACATCTGCGGCGACGGCCTCGATCACGTCGGCGTGGCGGACGTGATCGGTCGCGTCGAAGTCGGCGGTCGACACCTCGACGTGACCGCTGAGGCCGTCGATCGACTCGTCATCCTCGTCATCTCCCGGCCGTCGGGCGAGCACCACTCGACGCAGGTTCGGGGAGTCGAGCGCTCGAACGATCGCCCGTCCGATCTCGCTGCGTCCGCCGAGGACGAGGACCGTCTGGGGTTGATCGAAGGCGTTCCGCATGGCCGCCCGAGGCTACGCCCCCGCCCGACAGACGGAGATGACCTGACTGCGTCCGTCCCAGGAACGAGATGGCGTTGTTCCGTCGAACCCCGGGGTCGACGGAACAACTCACGAGCGACGAGGTGTCCGGATCTGGCCCGGGCGAAAGCGGACAGCAGAAACGGACACCTCGCTCGAGGTCACGCGGCGAGGGAAGCGCCAGCGACGAGCCGCACGCGTCGCGAGGAGGAAGCGAAGCGGACGACGAGGGAGCCACCAGAAGAGGTGAGCCACCAGAAGAGAGCCGCCAGGACTAGGACAGCTCGAGGCGGCGGGCGAGGTCGCTCGTCCACACGCCGTCGGGGTCGACGGCACGTCGGACGGCCTTCCACTCTTCGAGGCGGGGGTATCCGCGGGCGACGACGTCGGGCGAGGCGAAGGCGTCCTTCGCGAGATAGTGGCGGCCACCGACACCGAGCACGAGGTCGTCGAGGGTGCGGAGCAGGACGTCGAGGCTGCGCACGCCGGCCGGCAGATCGAGCGTGAGGGTCCAGCCCGGCTTGGGGAAGCTCAACATGCCGCCGCTCTCGGCGCCGAGGCGTTTGAGCACGGCGAGGAAGCTGGCGTGCCCCTCGGCCGAGATCGTCTCGACGATGCGGCGCAGCGTGTCGACGGCCTCGAAGGGGACGAGGAGTTGGTACTGGAGGAACCCCCGCCGGCCGTACAGACGGTTCCACTGACCGACCATGTCGAGCGGGTGGAAGAAGCCCGTCAACGACTCGGTGCCGTGGTGCCGACGAGGCGTCTTGCGGTACCAGAACTCGTTGAACAGTCGAACCGCCGGCCGCGGGAGCACGTTCGGCATCCCACGTGGCACGTTGGGAAAGTCGGGGGGCCCGAAGTCGAGCGGCGTGTCGGCGTGCTGCGGCGACAGCTCGCGGAGATCGTCGACCGTGGCGTGATCGCCGAGCGACAGGACCGACCGACCCATGCTCCGGCCCTTGGCGACGAGATCGATCCAGGCGACCGCGTATCGGTAGCGGTGGTCGTCGGCCTCCATCGCGTCGATGAGCGCATCGAGGTTCGGGACGCGGCTGATGTCGACGACGCAGTGTCGCGTCTCGATCGGGATCAGCCGGACGGTCGCTGCGCAGATGAGCCCGGTGAGGCCCATCCCGCCGATGGTCGCCCACCACAGGTCGCGGTCGGTCTCCGGCGTGATGGTCCGTTTCGAACCGTCGGCGAAGATCATCTCCATCGACGTGACGTGGGAGCCGAACGACCCGTCGACGTGATGGTTCTTGCCGTGGATGTCGGCGGCGATGGCGCCCCCGACCGTGACGAAGCGGGTTCCGGGAGTGACGGGCACGAACCAGCCGAGCGGAACGATGTGCCGGAGCAGCGTGTCGAGACTGGTGCCGGCGTCGACGTGCACCACACCGCGCTCGGCGTCGAGCCGGATCGGGTCGTCGCCCGGCTGGAGCTCGACGACCACTCCCCCGGCGTTCTGTGCCGGATCTCCGTACGAGCGGCCGAGCCCTCGGGCGATCACGCCTCGCCCTCGCGCTCGGTCGAGCATCTCGGCGAAGCCGTCACCGCTGAGCGTGGCTGCGTCGGTGCGGACGACCTCGGCGACGGTGGCGGCGGTCCGACCCCACCCCGCTACTGCTCGCCGTTCCGCGTCCACCGCCGGACGAGGCTACTGGGCGGGCGCCGCGCAGCCCGGCGACCAGCGCCGTTCGTCGACCCGTGGCGTGCGGGGACCGGGTCCGCTCAGTAGGGCCACTCCGGCTCGGGCCTGCCGACGAGTCGCCACAGGCGTCCACCGCCGAGCGCCAGCACGACCTTGAGTCCGACGTTGCGAACGAACCACGGGAGCTGAGCGATCTGACGGCCGGCGTTTGCGATCCATGCAGCCGGTGAGCCCGACAGGTCGGCGCGGTAAATCGCGAGCGACCGCGACCGACCGACGTAGCGCCATCGGCCGCTCCCGACCAACGCACGGCAGATCGCGCCGGTCACACCGATCGAGGAGAACGAGTCGTGGATCAGCATCGTCCCGCCGTCGTTGACCCGCGCCCCCCAGGACCGGATGTCGGAGAGCGCCGGCCGGTAGCGGTGAGCACCGTCGACGTACAACACGTCGATCGTCCCGTCGACCTCGGTGAGTGCGTCTCCGGAGAACATCCGGAGGTGCCGGACGCGCTCGGCGACGCCGGCCGCCGCGAGGTTCCCGAGGAACACGGCGTGGTCGTCGTCGGCCTCGGCCTCGAACCCGTCGATCTCCTGCGGTCCGCGGTCGTTGCCCGCATGCGGATCGATCGCGATCACCGACACCGACGGGTCTGCGGCCGACGCGAGCACGATCGTCGACCGTCCGCGGAAGCTGCCGATCTCGACGATCGTCCCGGCGGGCGGGCACGCCGCGGCCGCCTGGGCGAGTGCGACGCCCTGCCCGGGGGTCATCCATCCGTCGATGCCATCGAC
>JBCCTP010000181.1:0-8537 GCA_039198505.1 Actinomycetota bacterium
CGAAGGCGGCGGCCGCTCCGGTGATCCCGGCTCCGACGACGGCGACGCGACGATCGTTCACGGGAGGGGATCGTACGGATCGTGATGCGTTCAGTCGGCGAGTGCTGCGACGCGTCGGGCGAGCGCGCCCATCACCACCGGGTCGGCATCGACGCTGGCCGTTCGGTCGAACGCCAGACCGACCTCGTCGGCGCGCTGTTTGGTCTCGATGTCGAGGTCGTAGAGGACCTCGAGATGATCGGCGACGAAGCCGCACGACGACACGATGACGCCGTCGACGGTCGGGTCGGCTCCGAGTTCGTCGACGACCTCGAGGATGTCGGGTCCGATCCACGGCTCGGGCGTCCGGCCCGCCGACTGCCAGCCGATCTGCCAGTCGGCACCCTCGGTCAGCTCCAGACGTTCGGCGACGGCTTCCGCCGTGGATCGCAACTCGCCGGCGTACGGGTCGCCGCCCTCGACGATGCGGGTCGGCAGCGAGTGAGCGGTGAACACGACGCGGATCGCGCCACTCCGGCCTGCGGCGTCGAGGTCGAGCCGCATCCGTGCCCGACGCTGTTCGACCTCGGACGTGAGGAAGTCGATGAACGCGGGTTCGATCGCCCAGCTGCGGATTCCGGCCATGGGAACCTCGGCGCCCGTCTCGTCGATCCCCGACTGGGCCCGGTCGAGGTACTGACCGATCGAGTACGACGACTCATGAGGAGCGAGCACCACGCCGACGACCTGATCGCACCCATCGGCGACCAGCGCGGCGGCTCCGGCCTCGACCTTCGGGTCGGCGTGCTTGAGACCGAGGCCGGTGACGAAGCGGCCGGGTTCGATCTCGTCGAGCGTCGACTGGATGGCGTCGCGCTGCGCCTCGGTGAGCTGGGCCAGCGGCGACACACCGCCGATCGCTGCGTACCGCTCGACGAGCTCCCCGAGAAGCTCGGGCGTGGGCGGTCGGCCGCGGCGGATGTCGGTGTAGTACGGCTCGATCTCCTCGGGCGTGCGCGGCGTTCCGTACGCCATCACCAGCACGCCGACCTTCTCGGCTCGATCACTCATGCGCCAAGCCTGCCGGAGCCGACCCGCCGCCGCACTCCCTGCGAAACAGCACATCCGGTGCCGGGTCCAGAACGTGCTGAAAACACCACTAATCGGACCCGGCACCAAACGTGCTGTTCGCGGTCAGGTGCGGGTGAGGTCGTGGACGAGGTCGACGACGGCGTGGAGCACGTCGGGGTCGGAGTCCTGGTGGACGCCGTGGCCGAGGTTGAAGACGTGGCCCGGGTGACGTGACCCGTCGGCACGCAGGTTGGAGGCGAGGACCTTCTCGGCTCCGGCGAGCGCGGCCTCGGTGCCCGCCAGGACGAGCGACGGGTCGAGGTTGCCCTGTACGACGAGATCGTCTCCCAGTCGACGCCGAGCGACCTCGATGGGGGTTCGCCAGTCGAGCCCAAGGACCCGGGGGAGCGCCGGGTCGGGGTCGACCATGGCGTGCCGCATCGACTCGAGGAGGTGGTCGCAACCGATCCCGAAGTGGATCGCCGGCACGCCGGGGTGGCGGCGGCCGAGCTCGTCGAACACCCGCTGGGAGTGTGGACGAACGACCCGGTCGTAGGTCTCGCGATCGAGCGAACCCGCCCACGAGTCGAACAGCTGGAAGGCCCGGGCGCCGGCCGTGAGTTGTGCGTCGATGAACGTGATCGCCGACTCGGCGAGACGGTCCATGACCCGCCCGAACAGCTCGGGCTCCGTGGCGATCATCGCCTTCGTGTGGCGGTAGTCGCGGCTCGGTCGTCCCTCGATGAGGTAGCTCGCCACCGTGAACGGTGCTCCGGCGAACGCCAGGAGCGGCACCGACCCGGGCAACTCGCCGACGAGGAGCCGGACGGTCTCGACCACGTAGTCGACGTCGTCGACCTCGAGCGGCCGCAGACGTGCCAGATCGGCGTCGGTGCGCAACGGCGTGTCGGCGACGGGACCGGTACCCGGTTCGACGTCGATCCCGAACCCCACGGCGTGCGGTGGCACGACGATGTCGCTGTACAACACGGCCGCGTCGACCCCGTAGCGACGCACCGGTTGCAACGTGATCTCCGTGGCCACGTCGGGCTTCTTGATGGCGTGGAGGATCGAACCCTGTCCCCGGACCTCGTGGTACTCGGGGAGGGACCGACCGGCCTGACGCATGAACCACACGGGGGTGTGGGAGGCCGGACGGCCGTGCGCCGCAGCGATGAACGGTGGCTCGTCGGCGTGCACCCCGCCCGCACCCGACATGTCGCTCACGGCCGGGACGCTACCGGCGAACCGTCGGTAGCATTGATGCGCCCTGATGAGCCACCAGCACCCCGACCTGGCCGATGAGCAGGCCTACATCGATCACGCGTACGACTGCCTCGACGCGAGTCGAGAGGCGGCCTGGCGCCTCCGCGACCTCAACGAGGC
This sequence comes from Actinomycetota bacterium, assembly GCA_039198505.1. Classification (GTDB taxonomy): domain Bacteria; phylum Actinomycetota; class Acidimicrobiia; order Acidimicrobiales; family Ilumatobacteraceae; genus Ilumatobacter_A. The sequence goes on from JBCCTP010000181.1 coordinate 2,437, forward strand.
CGATCTCGGCGGCACGTTCCAGGCCCGTTTCGAGCGCAACGCGTTCGACGAGGCGCTGCTCAAGCGACTCGAGGATCTCCAGCTCGGCGACGCCTCGCTGGTGTTCGGTCGGATCGATCGCATCGCCGAGTCGCCCGACCAGACCGAGGCGTTCCACATCGGCCGCCTCGCGGTGGCCGACGAAGACCGCGAACCGGTCGTCATCGACTGGCGGGCGCCCGTCGCCGAGCCGTTCTACCGGGCGACCGGACGTGAGTCGATGGGCCTCGCCCGCCGCCGGCACTTCGTCATCGAAGGCCGGACGCTTCTCGGGATCGAGGACGAACTCTTCGGCGAAGGACATCTCGGCGTCGGCAGCGACGTCGGCCTCGCCGACGCCGGCGACGCGTCGGGCGCCGTCGTCGCCGGGAGCAGCGGTCTGCGCGGATACTCCACGCTGCTCGCCTCGCTCGAGCGTGGCCGCACGGGCACCCTCGGCGACATCGTCGCCACCATCCAGGCCGAGCAGGACGAGATCATCCGCTCGCCACAGTCCGGCGTGCTGGTCGTGCAGGGCGGCCCCGGCACCGGAAAGACCGTCGTCGCCCTCCATCGAGCGGCGTACCTGCTGTACACGCACCGGTTCCCCCTCGAGGACCAGGGCGTCCTCGTCATCGGACCGAACCGTGTGTTCCTCCGGTACATCGAGCGGGTGCTGCCATCGCTCGGCGAGGCCGGTGTCGAGCAGGTGGTTCTCGCCGACCTCGTGCCGGGGGTCGACGTGCTGCGGCCCGGCGATCCGGGCGGAGACAGCCCCACGGCCGCCCGCCTCAAGGGTGAGGACCGGATGTCCGACCTCATCGACAACGCCGTCGCCGACCGCGAACGCCCGTTGCGCGACGACGTCGAGCTGCCGTTCGGTGGTGGATACGTCCGACTGCGCGCCGCCGAGTCGGCCAAGATCGTCAAGCAGGCTCGGCGGCGGTTCAAGCGACACAACGCCGGCCGTCGCTACGTCGAGAACGAGGTCTGGTCGGCGTTCGCCGCCACGGCCCGCGGATCCGACATCACGCCGCGAGAGGTCAAGGACGTGCTGCGCGGCACTCCCGAGGTGCGCGAGCTGCTCGACCGGATGTGGCCGGTGCTCACTCCCGCGCAGCTCCTCCACGACCTGTTCGGCTCGAAATCGCTCCTGCGCCTGGCCGCCCGCGACGTGATGACCGAGTCCGATGCACTCGCCCTGTTCCGGCCGCGATCCGAGTCCGTCCACGAGGTCACCTGGACCGCCGCCGACGTCGCGCTGCTCGATGATGCGTTCGACGTCCTCGGTCCGAAGCCGGGCAAGGGCGGCAAGCTCGACGAGTCCGACGAGATCCGCACGTACGGCCACATCGTCATCGACGAGGTCCAGGACCTCACGCCGATGCAGCTCAAGATGGCGACGCGCCGCAGCCTCAACGGCTCGATGACCATCGTCGGCGACATCGCGCAGGCGACCGGTCCGCTCGCCCCCGACTCGTGGGCCGACGTGCTCGAGCACCTGCCCGACCGACGAGAGCCGCGCGTCGTCGGGCTCTCGGTCGGCTACCGCATCCCGGGTCAGATCATGGAGCTGGCCAATCGGGTGATGCAGGCAGCCACCCCCGACCTGCGCGCGCCCACGTCGGTCCGCCACGGCGATGCGGAGCCGGTCGTGGTGCGAGCGCCGTCGTTCGACGCCCTTCCCGGCGCGGTGGTCGAGCAGGTTCGCGCCATGCGTGCGGCTCTTCCCACCGGCTCGCTCGGTGTGGTCGTCGCCGATGCCGACCTCGGCCCGATCGGCGACGCGTTGCGAGCCGCCGGTCTCGATCACGGGCTCGCCACCACGGTGGGCCTCGACGCGGACCTCACACTCGTTCCGGTGTCGGTGGTGAAGGGCCTCGAACTCGACGGCGTGGTGGTGGTCGAGCCCACCCGCATCGTCGAGTCGGTCGAGCAAGGCCTGCGTGCGTTGTACGTGGCGCTCACCCGCTCGACGCAACGCCTCGCGATCGTCCACGCCGACGAACTCCCCGAGTCGTTGCGCGACTGACCCCGACTGGCGGGCTACTCCAGGCCGTCGAAGGCCGCTGGGTAGACGACGCGGCCCTTCAGGGTGGCGTCGTTCGGGTCGAACGCACCGAGCCGCTTCACCTGCGCAGCTTCGGACGGGGCCCAGTCGGGCAGATCCGTCTCGATACCCAGGGGCAGGGAGTGCTCGAAGCCGAAACGTGAGTAGTACGCCGGGTCACCCTCGACGATGACGAGCGGCTCGCCGCGTTCGTCCGCGATCGTGAGCACTGCCTCGACGAGCGCCGAGCCGATGCCGCGCCGCTGATGATCGGGACGGACCGACAGCGGCGACAGCATGCTGACGCTGCGGTCCCCGTCGGTGCGCCGCAGCGTCGCACCGCTCACCATCACGTGACCGACGGCGTGCCCGTCGACGACGGCGACGAGGGCCATCTCGGCCACGTACTCGGGCGAGGAACGGATTCGATCGACGAGATCGGCTTCCCCGTCCGATTCGAACGCCGCGGCGACGAGGTGGTGGATGGCCTGGTGATCGGCGGCGGTCTCGGGTCGGATGGCGACGTCGGGCGTCTCTCGACTCATGAGAGGAGGTTGCCAGCGGCGCCCGTCGCCATCTCCACGGGTTTCGGTGTGGAACGATCGGGCCGAGGTGGTGACGATGTACAGCGGCCCCGACGCCGCCCATTCCGTCCGTGGGCGGGTGTCGCTGGTTCTGCTCGCGGCTGCGCTCGGCGTCGCCGCCTGCGGTGGGTCGGAGAGCGCGGTCGACGGGCCGGTCATGCGGTACCCCACGTCGGGTGGCGGTGGGGATCAGATGGGCGCCGAGATCCGGGGAGTCGTCCAGATCGACGGTGACTGTCTGTACCTCTCGTTCGACGAGGTCGGTGAGCGCTCCCCGATCCTCTGGCCGGCGAGCACGACCTGGGATGTGGAGGCGCAGGCGGTCGTGCTTCCGAACGGTGAGACCGTGTCCCATGGCGACGAGGTGGAGGGGGGTGGCGGGTATCTCGATGTCGGCGCCGTCGAGAGGCTCGCCGGGGGAACCGCTGCGGATCTCGCCCGCGAGTGTGTCGACAACACGTACGGCGAGATCGCGGTGGTCAACAACGTCGACGATGCGATCGGTGGTGCGTGAGGGTCGTTCGTTCGATCCTCGAGCGTTGCGTCAGGTGTGCGCCGGAGGCGCTCGTGAGGTGATCGAGACTCAGGCGTCGCCGACGTAGTCGTCGATGAAGTCGCTGATCTGGGCGAACGCAGCGTCGGCGCCGGCGGCGTCGCCCGACTCGGCTGCGGCGATCGCCTCGCCGATCGTCGTCTCGATGCCGTTGACCAGATCGGGTCGTGTCTGCGCGACCTCGTCGCCGATGGCGTCCCACATCCCCCTGATGCGAGCGATCGTGTCGGTGCCCTCCTGCGTGCCGATCACGGCGGACAGCCGACTGATCTCGATCCCGATGTCGGGCAGCAGCTCCGACGCAGATCCGATGATCGCCAACGTGGTCGCGGGCGACGACTCGTCGACGATCACGCCGCCGTCGAGCGGCGCCACCTCCTCGGCGGCGAGCTCTCGTCCCTCCCCGCCGGTGAGGTCGGCGTCGCTGAGCTCCGCTGCCGGATCGTCAGGACCATCCGCGTCGGAGTCGGACGAGCAGCCTGCTGCGAACGCGATGGCCGCACACGCCACGACGGCGACCACCCGTCGGGGTCTCGGACCACCATCCACTCCCACATCCTTGTGCCCCACCGCGCGACGCGGCGGACTCGCGATCGACGAGTCCCGGGAGCCACGCCCGAGGCTGGGGTACCTTCGGCCACGTGATGCAGTGGTGCCCGCGCCGTCCGGGTCGAGGCTGATTCGTGTTCGGCCGCTGGAGGGCTCTCATCGTCCTCGGCGCAGCTCAGTTCCTGATGGTCCTCGACCAAGCCGTCATGAACGTGTCGATCACCCAGCTGACCGAGGACTTCGACACGACCGTCACGACGATCCAGGGCATCATCACCTTCTATGCGCTCGTGATGGCGGCGACGATGATGATCGGCGCCAAGCTCACCGACATCATCGGGCGGCGCCGGGCGTTCCGGATCGGTCTCGTGATCTACGGCGCCGGGTCCGCGCTGACCGCGGCGTCGTGGAACATCGGAACTCTCCTCGTCGGATGGTCGGTCCTCGAGGGGCTCGGTGCGGCGCTCGTGCTGCCGTCGCTCGTCACGTTGATCGCGTCGAACCACTCGGGCCGCGATCGCGGGATCGCGTTCGGGGTGATCGGCGGCGTCGCCGGCGTCGGCATCGCGGCCGGCCCGATCATCGGCGGATACTTCACCGCCAACCTGTCGTGGCGATGGGTGTTCGTCGGCGAGGTGATCCTGGCCGTGTTGATCGTCCTCGGTTCGCGGTGGATCGGCGACGCGACGTCCGAGGGCCGGCGGCCCGACTTCGACGCCGTCGGAGCGCTGCTGTCGGCGAGCGGTGTCGGCCTCGTCGTGATCGGGCTGCTCCAGGCCGGCACGTGGGGGTTCGTCGAGCCGAAGAACTCACCGATCGAGCCGCTGGGCTTCTCCCTCACGCCGTTCGTCGTGTTGGCCGGCGGCATCGTGCTGTGGTGTTTCGCGTGGTGGGAGACCCGGCGGGAGTCGCGAGGCGTCGACCCGCTGGTCCGTCTCGGCCTGCTGTCGAACGCGCCGCTCCGAGCCGGCCTGTCGTCGTTCCTCACACAGAACGTGATCCTGCTCGGGGTCTTCTTCATCCTGCCGCTGTATCTCCAGATCGTCCTCGGGCTCGATGCACTCGACACCGGCATCCGGATGCTGCCGATCTCGATCGCGATGTTCCTCACCTCGTCGATCGGACCGGCCCTGAGCGCTCGTTTCGGAGTCCGTCGCATCGTCCAGGCCGGATTCGTGATCGACGCGGTCGCCGCCTTCTTCCTGATCGGGACGGTCGGCCCCGATCTCGACGGGGTCAGCTTCGCCGTCGCGCTGACGGTGCTCGGCGTCGGGATGGGCCTCATCGCGTCGCAGCTCGGCAACGTGGTCACGTCGTCGGTGTCGGCGGCCGATCGTGGTGAGGCGGGAGGCCTGCAGTACACGTTCCAACAGCTCGGCTCGTCGATCGGCACCGCGCTGATCGGCGCTGTCGTGGTGAGTGCACTGGTGACCGCGTTCGTGGGGAACATCGGGTCCGACGAACGGATCACCGATCGTCTCACGGAGGACATCGAGGTCTCGGTGGCCGCCGGGGCCAGCTTCGTGTCGTCCGCATCGGTCGAGGAGGCGCTCGCCGCGGAGGAGATCGACTCCGCACAGGTCGACGCCGTCGTCGAGCAGTACGAGGAGGCACAACTCGACGCGCTGCGGCGCGGTCTCTTGCTCGCCGCCTTCCTCGCCGTGATCTCATTTGCGGTCACCCGGCACCTGCCGACGAGGATCCGCACGGACGATGACCGCGACGAGAGTCGCGACGAGCCGGTCGGACCGGGAGACGACCACCCGGTGTTCTCGTGACGTTCTTGCGCATGGGAGCCGCAGGAACCTCACGAGAAGGCGGGGACTGGCAACGTCGTTACGACGCGTCGATCCGGGACGAGAGACGCCGCCAGCAACAGGAGAACGATCAATCGGGTTCGCTCCTCTTCGATCTCGTGCCGCCCGGGTGCGGACTTGAGTTGCTGTTGCTTCCAGTCGCCGCTGTCGCGCTCGGCGTCGCCGCAGTCACGCGCCTTCGGCGACGTCGTTCCGGCTGAGGGGCGAGCGTCAGCGACCACCCCGCGTTCTCACGCGTTCGCTGATCAGGCGATGAAGCCGAGGACGTCGATGATGAGGTGAGCGCGTCCGTCGCCACCGCCTTGGATGTCGATACCGCCCGACGTCGGCTCGACCGCCACCATCGCCATGTTCGCGACGGTCTGGCCGTCCTCGTACCAGTTGATGTTCGACGTGGTTGGAGCCGTCTCGAACCCGTCGCCGATGCGGAAGAAGCAGAACCCTTCGGTCTGCGTCACCGTGAGGTTGTGGATGACGCCGCACTTGCCCAGCATGCCGTCGACGGCGAGCGAGTCCTGCGCGGCGGTCGA
>JBCCTP010000182.1:0-8534 GCA_039198505.1 Actinomycetota bacterium
GGGCTGGTCCATCCCGACGTAGCGCCCGACCTTGCCCATGACGGCGATCATCACCTTGAACGCTCCGGTGGCGTTCCGGTCGGCCGCCGTTCCCATGTTGGCCCCGGGCGAGACCGTGTAGAACCTCGCCGTGTCGCCGTGACGCCGATCCATGGCGGCCGACCACCAGGAGGAGAAGACCTTGGTGGTCGAGTACTGCCGCTGGCCGTTGTACGGAACGTCGGCGGAGGCCGTGGCGAAGCTGTGCATCGCCTCGGCCGGCGTGGATCCGAACTCGGACGGTGCACCCAGCGCGAAGTCGTACACGGTCATGCCCATGAACTTCGGCATGTCGTTGTTCGCAACCTCCGAGCCGACCATCACGACCTCGGCACCGTCGAGGAGCCCCGCCTCGAGCAACTCGCCCGTGATGACGTGGTGGCCCACGAGCGACGCGGCGAAACTCATCTCGAGACCCTCGGACGTCCGGTCGAGTTGGCTCGGCACCATGCCGGCGTTGAGGATCACCGTGTCGTACGACCGGCCGCGCGACACGAGTTCGGCGGCGGCCTTGCGCGACGACTCGATGACCGCCACGTCGACCGCGACCGTGTCGAAGACGTCGCGGCCGGTGCGCTTCCGCAGCTGCTCGGCGGCGGCGTCGGCCTTCTCCTGCGTGCGGCAGGCGAGCGTCACCGAGCCGTAGCCCAGCTCCGCGAGTTGGGCGGCGGCCTCGAAGCCGAGACCGGAGTTTGCGCCGGTCACCAGTGCGGCCTGGTCGGTGTGCGTGCTCATGTCGATGATCTCCTCGGGATGTGTGATCGCCTCGCGGCTGGTTCGATACCAAACGGTACCAAACTGTGACCACTTTGCAACCGATCGGTTCCAAATCTCCGATACGGTGAAGGAATGGACACCGCGACTCGCCCGCCGGGACGCCCGCGACTCTTCGACGAGGAGACGGTGCTCGAACGCGCCACCGACGTGTTCTGGACCAAGGGGTACGCCCAGACCAGCGTCGCCGACCTGGTCGAGGCCACGGGTGTGCACAAGCCGAGCCTCTACCGGACGTTCGGATCGAAGGACGAGCTGTTCGCCGCCGTTCTCCGCCGCTACATCGAGGCACGGATGTCCGCCCTCGCCGAGCGCGTCGACGACACTGCGCCGTCAGCCGATGGCATCCGTCAGTTCCTCGCCGCCCTTCGCGACGACCTCGTCGACGGCATCGCGAGCCGCGGGTGTCTGCTGGTGGCGTCATCCTCCGAGCTGCGGGGCACCACACCGGGGTTCGAGGACTTCGGTGCGGTGTACCGAGATGCGATCCGCGGCGTCCTCCGCCCACTGGTCGCCCGGGCGGGCGGATCCGACGTCGTCGTCGATCAGCGGACCCGGGTGCTGGCGACCTGGCTGCTCGGACTCGACGTCACGACGCGGGGTGGTGCCTCGACCGACGAGATCGACCAGACCATCGCTGCGATGAGCGACCTCGTCGACACCTGGACCTGACGCCACGCTCGACCGACGCGTCCGCCGACGCCAGACTGGCCGGGTGACCACCGACGTCGAGGCCGAGGACACTCGCACTCGCATCGTCGACGCTGCTCTCCGCTGCCTCGAGTCGAACGAGTTCCAGCGGGTGTCGATGGAGACGATCGCCCAGGAGGCGAACGTCGGCCGGGCCACGATGTACCGCCACTTCGCCAACCGCGACGACGTGTTGGCCGCCGTGGTGTTGAGCGAGACGCACCGGGTGCTCGGCGAGCTGGTCCCGGTGGCCCGCGCCGAGCCCGACGCCGGGTCCGCGATCGTCAAGCTGATCACACTCGTCGTCGAGGTCGGACCGCACGAGCCCACCATCGCCGCGCTGGTCAGCCGCGGGAACTACCTGTTCACCCGAGACCTGCTCGTCGACTCCGCCGACGAGTTGTTCGCGATGACCGCCGAGAACGTCGACGCACTGCTCGCCGGGCGAGAACACGAACTCCGCCCCGGGGTGAGCCGGGAGGACGTGGCCGAGTGGGTGCTCCGGATCACGATCAGCCTGCTCACGGTTCGCGCGCCGCGACGTCGGCGCAACGCCGAACTCGAAGACCACCTTCGACGCTTCCTCGCACCGGTTCTGACCACCTCGCCGGGCTCACCGCCGGACTGACACGATTCGCCCGGCAACACCCTTGCGCCAGTGCGAGACAGAAGCGTAAATTTGTCTCGTGACCTGGGGGGACCGATGAGCATCGCCGAAACCGACCGCAGCGACGAGACCCGCGAGGACTGGCTGGCCCGAGCTCCGGTCCGCAGTCCCGAGATGGAGCAGGCGCGTTTCGGTGGCGCTGTGCCGCCAGCCGCCGAGCTCGATCTCGCCGACATCAACCCGCTCAACCCGCACCTGTTCCGCGAGCACCGGTGGCACGACCACTTCGCCCGGCTGCGTCGCGAGGATCCGGTCCACCTCAACGAGATGGGCTCGTCGGGTCGCTATTGGTCGGTGACGAGGTGGGAGGACATCCGCACCATCGAGGCCGACTGGAACACGTTCTCGTCGGCGCGAGGCATCACGCTCGGCCCCCCAGCCGGCACGAAGATCCCCGAGTCGATCGAGCGGGTCCGCATGTTCATCGCGATGGACCCTCCCGAACACACCCAGCAGCGCAAGACCGTGCGCGACGTGGCGGCGCTCGACAACGTCCGGAACCTCGAACCGCTCACGCGCGAGCGGATGGGCGACCTGCTCGACTCCCTCCCCGAGGACGAGACCTTCGACTGGGTGCCGACCGTGTCGAAGGAGCTGACGGCGATGATGCTGGCGACGCTCTTCGGCATTCCGCACGAGGACCGCCACAAGCTCATCCGCTGGTCCGACGTGGCGACCTCGATCCCCGAGCCGGGCGGTGTCGTCGAGTCGGGCACGCAGCGCCGCGAGGAGTTGATGGAATGCCTCGACTACTTCACGGCGCAATGGGAGCGGCGGCGGGCCGACCCCGGGTACGACCTCGTGTCGATGCTCGTCCACGGTGACGCGACGAAGCACCTGTCGCCCCTCGAGCAGCTCGGCAACCTGATGCTGTTGATCGTCGGCGGCAACGACACGACCCGCAACACGATGTCGGGCAGCGTGTACGCACTGAACCGTTTCCCCGAGCAGTACGACCGGCTGCTGGCCGACCACTCGCTCGTCGAGGGTCTGGTGCCCGAGATCATCCGCTGGCAGACGCCCCTCGCCTACATGCGCCGCACGGCCACCACCGACACCGAGTTCCTCGGACGGAAGATCGCGAAGGGCGAGCAAGTGCTGCTCTGGTACGTGTCGGCCAACCGCGACGAGTCGTTCTTCGACGATCCCGACTCGTTCGACCTCACCCGCGAGAACGCACGCCGACACCTGTCGTTCGGCACGAGCATCCACCACTGCATGGGCAACCGCGTCGCCGAGATGCAGATCCGGGTGCTGTGGGAGGAGATCCTGAAGCGCTTCTCCCGCATCGAGGTCGTGGACGAACCCGAGCGGACGTTCTCGTCGTTCATCAACGGCTACGTCCACCTCCCGGTACGGGTCCACCGCAACTGACCGCGACCGACCCGAGCGAGTCGCTCGATCGGTGAGCGCAACCGGCCGACATCGACGCGGCAGGCTCACAGATGAGGGCGGCCACTAGCGTCCGCGGCGTGTTCGAACTGTCACCGCACGGGGTCGACGTGCACGTCGGCACCGGGCCGCAGTACCCGTGGGGCGGGCTCTACGGCGGCCAGATCGTCGCCCAGGCGCCCCGCGCCGCGACCCTGTCGGCCGACGAAGGGTTCGAGCCGCACTCGATCCGGGCGTACTTCATCCGCCGGGGCGATGCGGCCGAGCCGGTCCGATACGAGGTCGACCGCATCCGGAACGGGCGCAGCTTCCAGACCCGGCGCGTCGTCGCCCGCCAGGCGATCGGAGCGATCCTCAACGCGGAGGCGTCGTTCCAGCGTCCCGAGGCGTCCGAGGTGATCCAGACGTGTGCGATGCCGGAGGTCCCCGCTCCCGACGAACTCGAACTCGACTCGTGGTCCGGCGCCTTCGAACGTGCGAGCGTGCCACCCGACCGAGTCGCGGGCGATCGTCGTGACGGTGCCGGCCGATCGGTCGCCTGGATGCGCACCACCGAGTCGATCGGCGATCGCGACGACGCCGACTCGCAGCTGCTCCACCGATGCTGGCTCGCGTACCTGTCCGACGACCTGCCGACCGACGCCGTCATCCGGGCCCATCCGCTCCGCGACGCCGACGACGACGTCTGGTTCGCCGCGAGCCTCGATCACACGATGTGGTTCCACCGTCCGATCACCGCCGACGCCTGGCATCTCCACGACGTGTCGTGCCACCACTTCGTCGGCGGACGGGGGCTCGCGATCGGGCACGTCTTCGAACCCGACGGCACCCACGTCGCAACGATCAGCCAGGAGGTCCTGATCCGCGACAGCCGGACGCTCGAGTCCCCGTCGAGCTGACGTCCGGCTCGGCTCGTACGGTGGCCCGATGAGCTCGGACGACGTCTTCGACCGCGTGTATCGGAGTTCGTCGGACCCTGCTTCCCAACGGGCCCTCTACGACGACTGGGCCGACTCCTACGACCGCGACCTGGAGGAGAGCGGATACGCGACGCCCGGACGCCTCGCTCGGGTTCTCGCCGAGCACCTGAGCGACCGCGACGCGCCCATCCTCGACTTCGGATGCGGAACCGGCATGTCGGGCCGAGCGCTCGCCGATGCGGGCTTCACGACCATCGACGGCGCCGACCTGTCGAGCGGCATGCTCGACCAGGCGGAGCGGGCGGCAGTCCATCGGCGGCTCTGGCAACTGACGGCGGGCGAACTCGACGTCGCCCCCGGCACGTACCGAGCCATCGTCGCCTGCGGGGTCATCGGCATCGGCGCCGCCCCGGCGTCGACCCTCCCGCTCATCGCCGCCTCGGTGGGGCCCGACGATCTCCTGGTGTTCTCCTTCAACGACCAGGTCCAGACCGACGACGACTTCATGTCGGCGCTCGCCGCGCTGGTCGATTCCGACTTCGACCAGGTGGCCGCCGACGACGGCGTCCACATCGCCTCGCGGAACTCGACGTCGGTCGTCTACGCACTCCGTCGAACGCGGTGACCGCGTTCGACATCGACGTCCGTCAGGCGCGTGCCGCCGAGTACGGCAGCCAGACGCCCTCGTCGAAGTCGTAGAGCTTGCACGTACGCGTACTGCGCCAGAACCGGCGAAACGCGTCGTTCGACTCGTGGATGGTGTCGGGAAACGCCGCAGCGATCGCAGTTGCGGCGCGCGGGAGCTGGTGGAACGGGAGTCGCGTGTCGACGTGGTGGGGGACGTGCACCATGATGTTGTGCATCCACAGCCGGTTGACGAGCCGGGGGAGGTGGAGCACCGTGGTCGACTCCATCTGGCCCCGGAACTGACTCCACTCGCGCTTCGGCCACCAGCGGATGTCGTCGGCGACGTGGTGGACGTAGACCGTCCATCCGATGATGTTGAGGAACACGGCCAGCGGGATCACGAACAGCTTCACCGGCAACCACACGGCGGTGACCCATCCGCCGGTGAACGCACCGACGGCGGCCGCGATCGCGATCGCTCCGGCGAGCACCGAGGCGACGACCGCCTTGTCGCGATCGATCGTGCCCTGGCGGCGGCCGCCTCCGCGGAACGCCCACATCTTGCCGAGCCACACGGAGTGCGCGTAGTACGCGCCCGAGCCGAGGAACGACCACTCGACTCGGTGACGCAGCCGGCCGAACCAGCCAAGAGCGCGGTAGTCGTCGACCGTGAGCGGATGCCACACGAAGTCGAAGCCCTGGCGGGTCGTGTACCCGTGGTGGACCCGGTTGTGACCGAGATCCCACGCCGCCTCGACATGGGCGCTCGGCGCCATGCAGAACCGGGCGATGATCCGGTTCGCCCGCCTCGACTCGACGAGTGCGCCGTGGGACGCATCGTGTCCGAGCACGAACAGGCCGGCGACGCCGAGCCCGGCGAGGAGCCACAGGATCGGGAGCAGCCACCACGTGTCGGTGAGCGCGAGTGCCACGACGGGCGCCACGTACAGCACGGCCGCCTGAACCAGGGCGACGGCAGCCCGCGATGCCGGCCGCTCGTAGCACTCGGCCGGGATCACCGACCTCACCTCGTTCAGCGACGTCGTCGGAGGTCGTTCGGGGGGCGCCGATGCCATCGTCATCCGCGCGACGCAAGCGGACCGGCCGACCGAGCGGTAGGGACCTTGGGCCGTTGTTCGCCGCGTACCGTTCCACCCATGAGCGCAGAGGAAGCACTCGACCGCGTCTACCGGAGCTCGTCCGACCCCGAGTCCCAACGGACCCTCTACGACGAGTGGGCCACGTCCTACGACCACGACCTCGAGGTGAGCGGGTACGCGACTCCGGCGCGACTCGCCGCCGCGCTCGCCGACCACCTGACCGATCGCGACGCGCCGATCCTCGACTTCGGGTGCGGGACCGGGATGTCGGGCCGTGCGATGACCGCTGCCGGCTTCACGACGATCGACGGCGCCGACCTGTCGAGCGGCATGCTTCAGGAGGCCGACGGCTCCGGTGCGTACCGGCGACTCTGGCAGCTCACCGCCGGCGAACTCGACGTCACCCCCGGCACGTACCGCGCCGTGGTCGCCTGTGGTGTCATCAGCGTCGGCGCGGCACCGCCATCGACGCTTCCCCTCATCGCGTCGGCGGTCGGTCCGGGCGACCTCATCGTGTTCTCGTTCAACGACCACACCCTGCACGACGACGGGTACATGGCAGCGCTCGCCGCACTGACCGCCTCCGGCTTCGAGGAACTCTCGGCCGAGAACGGCGTCCACATCGCGTCCAGGGAATCGACGTCGACGATCTACGTGCTCCGTCGATCGACCTGACGCCGCGGTCCCGACGTCTCGCGGACGACACGCCGGGAACCCGCCGGACGCCGGCGAGTAGCGTCGGGCCATGACCGACATCGCCGACGATGCCGCCGCGCCACCTCGCCCCACCGCCGGTTTCCGCTCCCCCGAACAGGAGCAGGCCGAGCTGGGCGCCGAGGTTCCCGACGCCGATCAGCTGCCGATCGAGCAGATCAACCCGGTCAACTCCCACCTCTACGCCGAGGATCGCTGGCACGGACACCACGCCCGCCTTCGCGCCGAGGATCCGATCCACTTCAACGAGATCGCCACCGCCGGGCGCTACTGGTCGGTCACCAAGGCGGCCGACATCAAGGCGGTCGAAGCCGACTGGCAGACGTTCTCGTCGGCCAACGGCATCACCTTGACCATCCCGGTCGCCCGTCAACTCGAGCAGCAGAACGCGGTCCGGTCGTTCATCGCGATGGACCCGCCCGAGCACCGCGAACAGCGCCGCACCGTCACGCCGTCGATCCAACCGAAGAGCCTCCAGAACCTCGAGCCGCTCATCCGCGAGCGGACCATCGAGGTGCTCGAAGAGCTCCCCGAGGGCGAGACGTTCGACTGGGTGCCGACCGTGTCGATCGAGCTGACCACGCGCATGTTGGCGACGCTGTTCGACTTCCCGTTCGAGGATCGGGCCAAGCTCACGCGCTGGTCCGACATCGTGTTCGCGCTCCCCGAGCCGGGCGGCATCATCGAGTCGCACGAGCAGCGCTACGACGAGCTGATGGGCTGCGTGCAGTACTTCAGCACCCTCTGGGAGGAGCGCCGGGTCAACCCGGGTCACGACCTCGTGTCGATGCTGGTGCACGGTGAGGCCACCAAGGACATGTCGCCGATGGAGCACCTCGGCAACCTGCTCCTCCTGATCGTCGGTGGCAACGACACGACCCGCAACACCATGACGGGGAGCGTCTACGGCCTCAACCTGTTCCCCGAGCAGTTCGACAAGCTCGTCGCCGACCCTGGACTGATCCGCAACATGGTGCAGGAGATCATCCGCTGGCAGACGCCGCTGTCGTACATGCGGCGCACGGCGACCCGCGACACCGAACTCGGTGGCAAGCAGATCAAGAAGGACGACCAGATCCTCATGTGGTACCTGTCGGCCAACCGTGACGAGGACGTGTTCCCCGACGCCGACCGGATCGACATCGAGCGCGAGAACGCGGGTGATCACCTCGCGTTCGGCTTCGGCATCCACCGCTGCATGGGGCTCCGCCTCGCGGAGATGCAACTGCGCGTCCTGTGGGAGGAGATCCTCGAGCGGTTCTCACGCATCGAAGTGCAGGCCGAGCCCGAGCGGACCCAGTCGTCGTTCGTCCACGGCTACACGAGCCTGCCGGTCACCGTCACACGCCACTGACGCGGCTGTCCTAGACGGGCCGACAACGCCCACGCGACACTGCGACGATCCGGTCGGCCGAACCGCCGCCGGCGTACTCCCCTCCCCCACCCCCAGCCGGAAAGGAGTCCGCGATGAGCGATCACGGTTGGCCGAGCCTCCCCACGACCGAGTGGCACGACACATTGGAGACCGTGCACCTCTGGACCCAGGTGATCGGCAAGATCCGCATGGTCCAGAGCCCGTGGTTGAACCACTCGTGGAACGTCCCGCTGTAC